>NZ_AFUJ01000005.1:0-242133 GCF_000221605.1 Veillonella sp. oral taxon 780 str. F0422
CTAGTAGTGCTGCAGTGTTTATCTCTAAAAATTCTAAGGATTCAAAATTAATATAAATTTTTTGTTCATCAGGTACTTCCTGCAAGATAGTATCTTTAATGATTGTTAATAAAGTAGACTTCCCCACACGACGCATACCTGTGAGAATTTTAATCACTGGTTTATCAATAAACGGTTCTATTTGTGCCAAGTACTTAGGGCGTTTAATATATTCCACGGCTAACACCTCACTTTCATTGATTCTATTATACTCGAAATAGATGTATATTCCAACAGTGATTTCGACTATAATCGAAATCATCAGCACTTATGTATATCATTTCGACTATACTCGAAATCATTAGTAGATATTAGCGTAGATTCGATTATAATTGAAATCTACATGAGCTTTATGATATAAAACGCCTAAAAAATCAACATATCGTAAATATTTGTGATATAATAAAGACAAAGAAGCGTCATCAACGTGAGTTGGGCTCATCTCTTCCTATTATGGGAGGAGGTGGTTGCTATGACAAAATATGAAAAGATTACTTTAGTCATTTCTATTATTAGTTTAGCAATTCAAATCATTGATCTTGTAAAATAGACAATGAAAAGCCTAACGTAAAGAGGTATCTCACCACCTCAACACGTTAGGCAAATCACATTTCACTACTTTTGAGATGAGCCTAACGCCACGACACGTTGATGGCTCTTCTTGTTTCTATGTCAAGTATACCATAGTTACTTACAGAATACAAATCCGCCCCTCCCCGAAGTAACGACGTCGTTCCGCCTACATCTTTGGCGGGGGAGTTGTATTATTCAGAACATACAAAAAGAGCACGGTGTGCTCCGAACAAACATTATGAAATACCGTTTGTGAGGAGTATACCGTGCTCTTTTATTGATTGCATATAACCCCGCCAAAGATTAGGAGGAACAACTAGTGCATTCATCCATTTCTAAGGATTGGTTACGGATATAGTAAATTGTCTTAATGCCTTGTTTATACGCTTCCACATATAAATCTAGAATTTCTTTTGCTTTCATTTGCGGCGTAATATACAAGTTGAAAGACTGTGCTTGGTCGATATGGCGTTGGCGGATACCGCAAGCCTTGATAGACCATTGTTGATCAATCGTGTGGGCTTCTTTGTAGAACCACATGGTTTCGCTGCTCAAATCAGGTGCTGTTTTTGGTGTAAAGCTACCTTTTTTCTCTTCAATGAAGAATTTTTTGAAGATAGGATCGATACCAGCTGTGGTGTTAGCAATGTTGGATGTACTACCTGTTGGAGCGATAGCCATTAAGTAACCGTTACGGATACCGTATTTTGCCACATCTGCTCGCAGTTGTTGCCATCTTTCAGAGGTGTAACCACGGCGTTCAAAATATTCTCCCGTTTCCCATTGAGAACCTTTGAAAGCAGGGTAAGCACCTTTTTCTTTCGCCAATTCCATGGATGCCTTGATGGCAGCGTAGGCAATATTTTCAAACAATGTATCAGCCACAGCCAAATGCTCATCGCTTTCCCATTGTACTTTATGTTTCACCAAGTAGTGGTGGTAACCGCTAGTGCCTAAGCCGATAGCGCGATATTTTTCACTAGTTACGCGTGTTTCAGGCACAGGGAATTGGTTGATAGTAATAACGTTGTCTAACATACGGACTTGTAAGGCGATATTTTCTTCCAATTCTTCATCAGAGGTTTGACCTAGGTTGATAGAGTTCAAGTTACACGTTACCATGTCACCTGCTTTTGTGCGAGTCACGATGGATCCATCGTCTTGGATAATTTCTTCATCTAAATCGGTGAAACCAACGTTTTGTGCGATTTCATGACACAAGTTGGACGCATAAATCATACCTGCATGCTTATTAGGGTTCGCACGGTTCGTCGTATCTCGGAAGAAGATGAAAGGTGTACCAGTTTCTACAGCAGAACGCATAATTTTTTTCATCATATCCAAAGCACTGACTTCGATGCCGTGTAAATCTGGGCTAGCTTCACAAGCTAAATATTTTTCCGTGAAGGCTTTATTCGTATCGTCATCGTAATAGTCTTCTAATTGGAAGCCCATCACACGAGATACTTCATGTGGATCGAATAAAGTGAAGTGCTCACGATTGATAACACGTTCCATGAAAATATCTGGTACAGATAGAGCAGGGAAAATGTCGTGTGCCTTACGGCGATCGTCACCATTGTTGGTCCGAAGTTCAACAAATTCGTAGAAGTCTTTATGCCACACGTCAAGTGTTACCGTAGCGCCACCTTTACGTTTACCTAGTTGGTCTACCGCAACAGCTGTGTCATTGTACAAACGAATCCAAGGGATAACACCGCCAGAAGAATTTTTATAGCCACGAATGTCGGAGTTCAAGGCACGTACTTTACCAAGATAAATACCAAGAGCGCCACCATGTTTAGACACACGGGAGAATTTTGCGTTCACATCGTAAATGGACCATAGATTATCTTCTACACCAGAAATAAAGCAAGAGCTTAGTTGATGGAATGGTGTGCCTGCATTAGCCAATGTTGGAGTAGCAGTAGTCATCTTTAACTCGCTCATTAAGTCATAGAATTTTTTCGCGTAGTGTACCTTTTTGTCGCCTTCAATGACAGCTAGGTGCATAGCGATAGCCATGAAACGTTCTTGAGGAAGTTCGTAAATTTCTTTGTTGAAGCCTTTCACTAAATAGCGATCTGCTAATAGTTTAATACCTTCATAGTTAAATAAGTAGTCACGTTTTGGCTTGATATAGTCGCCAAGTTCTTCTAATTCAGCTTCTGTATATTGTGTTAAGAAAAAGTCTGCATAACGACCAGCAGCGACTAAGGTTTTTACTAAATCAGTGAAGTTGCCATAACCAAAGGCTTTGTATTTGCGGTTGATAGCAGCTTCTTTGTATAAATCGAATAAGTATAGACGAGCAGCCACGAATTGCCAATCTTGGTTCATGCGGTTTACCATGTTGCCAAAACCATCATCTACCTTTTGGATAACTTTCTCGATGGCAGTTTGAACAAGAGTTTGTTGAATCTGTTTCGTAGTCATGCCGTCCACGAACTGCAATTTACAGTCCATTTCAAGCTCGATAGGGTCACAAGAGTCTAAGCCTAAACAAGCGAAGGCAACCATTTTCTTCGTTTTTTCTACCGACAATGGCTCATAATGGCCATCCCGTTTCTTGATCATAATGCTCATGAGAGTCTCCTTTTTCTGACGATGTAGCTTTTGTACCTGTTGTAAAAATTATCCACATATATTGAATATATGTGAAAGCATATCCGGTTAACATAATGTATTAGGCCTTGACCATAAAAGGCCTCCCATTTACGAATCGCAAATGAGAGTGCATAGATATGTTTTCACACGGACTCAATATCAATATATTGTATAGAGATAAAGTGCTTTGGCACAACATCTTCTAAAATTATACTATATCAGTCATTTTTTCACAACGCCCTCAGCATGTCAAAAATGCATACCATAATGAGGAAAAGATACTTTACAAAATACAGAGGATGAAAAATTTCGTCGTTTTTGTATAAGATAGTTTGTAGTGAGTACTTTCAGAAATAGAAAATGGAAAAAAATAGATATGACTTGTAGTCGAGGTGTGATAAAAATCAATATATTGTAATATGAGTTTTAGTAATTTTAATAATGCAAAATAAATATATAAAAGAAAGAAAATAAATTATGAGAAAAACTATCACATAATAAAAATGAGTAATTTTAGAAATAGTAAGAGGAAATTATTTCTAAAGAAACTTTTAATAATGACAAAAAATTATATAACCTAAAAAATTGTGTAATAACAAGATAGTTGGGGGAAAAGATAAAAGTACACTGTATAAGTATAAATTGAATGAGAATTACCTTGAAAATAGTATATTGTTATATACTTACTTAAAACCTGTGAAAAACGTTATCAAAACCGCTTAATCCCTTGTAAAAATAGGGTTTTTAAGGGCTGCTGTGACAATTGTAACACTTTGGAATACCGTATATAATAAGGCTATAGATTGATGCATATATCAGTCATATATGCAGTTAAACATAGTTCCTTATTTTAAGAACAGTATGTAAGAGGTATAGTTCAAAATAAGACAAGTGTTTTTGAGGAGGTACGTATGGAACAATATGATGTTCTCGTAGTAGGTAGTGGTGGAGCAGGCCAACGAGCTGCTTTAGAAGCTGCACGACGTGATGGTTTGCGTGTAGCATTAATCACAAAAATTTTCCCAACACGTTCTGCCACAGCAATGGCACAAGGTGGTGTTAATGCGGCGTTAAATAACGTAGCAAAAGAAGACTCCACAGAAGTTCACACATTCGATACTGTAAAAGGTTCTGACTATCTTGGCGACCAAGATGCTATCGAATTCTTCTGTCAACGTTGCCCAGAAGGCGTATTAGAAATGGATTTCATGGGAACTCCTTTCTCTCGTACAGACGAAGGTAAAATCGCACAACGTAACTTTGGTGGACAATCCTATCCACGTACATGCTACAGTGCGGATAAAACTGGTCACGTAATTCTTCATACAACATATGAACAATGTCTTAAAGAAGGCGTACATTTCTTACAAGAATGGTACCTATTAGATATCGTTGTAAAAGACGGTAAAGCTGGTGGTGCTATTATCTGGAATATGAAAAAAGGTAAAGTAGAAATTATCAAAGCTAAATCCATCGTATTATCCACTGGTGGTGCTGGCCGTGTATTCTGGACTCGTACAACTAACCCATTCCTTTCTACTGGTGACGGCATGGCAGTAGCTTTCCGCGCTGGTGTAGGCTTAAAAGATATGGAAATGATCCAATTCCATCCAACTGGTCTTGGTAAAACTGGTATCTTGATGTCCGAAGCTGTTCGTGGTGAAGGCGGATACTTGTTAAATGTTGAGGGCGAACGTTTCATGAAAAAATACGCTCCTAACAAAATGGAATTAGCGTCTCGTGACGTTGTAGCAAAAGCAATCGAAGATGAAATTGCAGCTGGTCGTGGTTTCAATGGTTCTGGCCTTGATGCATACGTAGTAGCTGACCTTCGTCACTTAGGACCTGAAGTTATCATCGAAAAACTTCATGGTATCCGTGACTTGGCTCTTTGCTTTGAACATTGCGATCCTTTAACTGATCCAGTGCCAATTCGTCCTACTTGCCATTACATCATGGGCGGTATTGACGTAGTAGACTACAAAACTTGTGCCACAGAAGTTCCTGGTATCTTCGCATCTGGTGAAGCATCTTGTATCTCTATCCATGGTGCTAACCGCTTAGGTGGTAACTCTTTGGCAGACGGCGTTGTATTCGGTAAAGTATCCGGTGCGGGTGCTGCTGATTATGCACAAGCTAGCGCATTCGCAGATTGCGATGCTGAATTAAAAGCAAAAGCTGAAGAATGGGAAGCTAAATTCGTTGAAGTTACATCCCGTACTTCTGGTCGTCCAGTAGCTGAAATTCGTGATGAATTGGCAGTAGCTATGTGGAATAAAGTAGGTATCTTCCGTAATGAAGCGGGTATCACAGAAGCTCTTGAAGTAATCGATCGTCTAACTAAAGAGTATGAAACTTGCTATGTAGGTGACTCTAACCGTACTTACAATATGGCGTTCGTAAACTACGTAGAAATCAAATCTATGTTGACAGTTGCGAAAGCTATCGCTTTGGGCGCTTTACACCGTAAAGAATCTCGTGGTGCTCACGTTCGTGAAGAATTCCCTAAACGTGATGATTCCCAATACTTAAAACACGCTATTTGGAAACTTGGCGAAAATGGCGAATACGTAATGTCCGAACGCGATGTAGTGTTCACTAAATACGAACCACAAGAAAGGAAGTACTAAGATGAGACAAATTACTTATCATATCCACCGCTTTAACGAAGGCCGCGCGTATGTACAGTCTTATACTTTCGATTATGAAGCAGACCGTACTATCCTTTGGGGCTTACAAAAATTAAAGATACATTAGATCCAACATTAACTTTCGTTGCAGCTTGCCGTTCTGCAGTATGTGGCGCTTGCTCCGTGAAAGTTAACGGTCAAGCTATGCTTGGTTGTGAAGCTAAAATCGATGAAATTACAGAACGTTTTGGTTCTGATGAAATCACAGTAGCACCAATCGGTAACTTTGATGTGATCCGTGACTTAGTAGTTGACTGGGAAGCAAAAGTTAGCCGTTTGAAAGAAGTAGCTCCTTGGATTTTCGTAAAACCAGAATTCACTACAAAAACTGGTACACGCCAATCTGCTGCAGACTTCAAAAAATTCGTTATGAACACAGAATGTATCCTTTGCGGATGCTGTGCTTCCGAATGTAATAAATTGTCTGCTAACCGTGAAGACTTCTTGGATCCATATGTATATACAAAAGCTAATCGTTTTGTAATGGATTCCCGTGATGTGTCCCCAATGGCACATACTACACCAGCTTTCAATCATGGCTTGTGGAAATGTGTACATTGTATGAACTGTATCACTCGTTGTCCAAAACATTTGAAACCAGAAAAAGATATTTCCAACCTTCGCCGTGTAGCGACACAAGCAGGCTTGTCCAATAAAGGTACTCGTCATGCTATCGCGTTCAAACAAGACTTGTTAAAAACTGGTCGTCTAAACGAAGTAACAATGAGCTTGAAAACAGACGGATTATTGGATTCTGCAAAACAAGGTCTATACGCTCTTCGTTTATGGAAACATGGCAAAATCAATCCATTCGAATTGGTAGTTCCTCATAAACCAGTGAATGGTATTGAAGGTGTTCGTACAATCGGTCGTGCAGTAGAGGAGGCTGGAAAATAATGAAATACGGATTTTTCCCAGGTTGCGTATTAGAAGGCGCATCTAAAGAAGACTACTTAGCAACCGTTGCAGTAGCGAAAAAATTAGGTATCGAAATCCAAGAATTAGATGGATGGACTTGCTGCGGCGCATCTCATGTTCAAGATATCGATCCATTATTGACTCTTTCCACTAATGCTCGTAATATTGCGTTAGCTGAAAAAGAAGGCTTAGATATTCTTACAGTTTGTAACACTTGTACTTTAATGCTTCGTGAAGCTAAAAAAGAGCTTGATGACCATGAAGTAACTCGTCAAAAAGTTAATAACATTCTTGGCGAAGCTGGTATGAGCTACAAAGGTACTAGCGAAGTAACACATTTCTTGTGGGTACTTATCCGCGAATATGGTTTAGATAATTTGAAAGCAAAAGTGGTTCGCCCATTGACTGGTCTTCGTGTTGCTGAATATTATGGTTGCCATATCCTTCGTCCAGAAGAAGAAATGGGCTTCGAAGATATACAAATCCCAACAAGCTTGGCAGATTTGATTACAGCATTAGGTGCTACTCCAATCGATTTCTCCCGTAAATTAGATTGCTGTGGTTTCCATGCAGTATATCCTGCACATGATTCTGTAATGCAAATGACTGGTTCTATCAATGCTGATGCGCAAAAAGAAGGTGCTGATTGTGTCGTAACACCATGCCCACTTTGCCAAATGCAATTGGATATGTTCCAAAAAGAAGCAAAAGCAACTGTTCCAATGAATGGTGATATGCCTATCATCCACATGAGCCAATTAATTGGCCTTGCATTGGGTTGCACTCCAGCAGAAATGGGTATGACAGATCGTCACTTGGCAAGCACTGCTTCCTTGAACCGTTTCTTATAATCAGAAATACAATCGTATTACACAAACTTACAACAGGTTGTCCTTCGGGGCAACCTGTTTTTTATATGCTCTTGGAAGCCTTATATTGTGGGCTATAGGACAAAATGAGTTGGTTATAATAGTGGTGAGCCTAGTTAAATACTAGGCTCATTGAATGTTAAAGTTGTTTTAAAAACGTTGAGGCCGGATATAATGAGATGCATTTCCTAGTGGTAAACCAAGTCAAATACAGGGAGTATTGCGTAGTAATCTTTTTAAAATATAGTAAATTACTATACTGTTGTAGGGTTAATATATCGAACGTATATATTGAAAATATAGAACAAATATGCTACTATACTAGTATGGAGGAGGGATAGTATGGCAGTGTATATGTGTTTAGATTTGAAGAGCTTTTATGCTTCTGTGGAGTGTGCCGATTTGGGAGTGGATCCGTTTACAACTCCCTTGGTAGTGGCTGATGCATCACGTGGGTTAGGGGCGATTACACTAGCTATTTCTCCGGCATTAAAGCAATTAGGCGTCAAGAACCGATGTCGATTGTTTGAGATTCCCTCTACTATTGAGTATATGGCAGTAAAGCCTAGGATGCGACGATATATGGAAGTATCTGCCTCTATTTATAGCGTCTTATTGGACTATGTGGCGCCAGAAGATATTCATGTGTACTCGATTGATGAGTATTTTATTGATGTGACTCCCTATAGCCGATTGTATAAGAAAACATGGCGAGAACTAGCATTGCTCTTCAAATATAAGGTATTAGAACAGACTCATATTCATGCTACAGTTGGATTAGGAACTAATTTATTTTTAGCTAAGGTAGCCCTCGATGTGTTGGCCAAGCATGCGCCACAGGGAATTGGTATTCTTAATGAGAAGCTATTTAAAGAAAAATATGGCATCATCAACCGATTACAGATATTTGGCAAATCGGAAGTGGAATCGCAAGCCGGTTACATAAGTATGGCGTAGTGGATTTACATGGTATTACGACTGTGCCTGAGGAACGCTGGTATAAGGAATTTGGGATTAATGCGGAGCTACTCATTGACCATGCTTGGGGGCGTGAGACGTGCACTATGAAAGAGATTCATATGTACCGACCAGCAAAACATTCTTTGTCGAGAGGGCAAATTTTGCTGAGGAATTATTCCTACGAGGAGTGTTTTGTGCCTCTTCGGGAGATGGTGGAATCTTTATTGTTGGAACTGATTGCAGAGAAAGCACTGACAAAATATATTTCCTTAGGGGTGCGGTATGCAGATAAAAAGGTGAAAGGTACCGGTGGATCACGACGATTATCGAAGTATACGTGCTCCTTAGAGGTACTTTCACAGGCTGTGTTGGAGTTGTATAAAAAAACTACTCACCCGCATCAAGAGATTCGGCAGTTATCGGTGGGATTTGATGATTTGGTCAGTCGTGAGGCGGTGCCTTGGGAAGAAGATTTGTTTTCTACGTCTCAGGATAGGGAAGAAAAAGTATACCAAGTGGAACGGACTGTATTGTCGATTAAGGAAAAGTTTGGCGGTAATTCCATACTTCGTGCTAGCAGTTTGCAAGAAGAGGGGACCATGCAGTTTCGTAATACCTTGGTGGGAGGACATAATGCAACATAAACGACCAAAGATGACATTGTTACAGAGGGCTAAACAATTTATGCCCTTTGCTGCATTGAAAGGATTTCAAGAGTTATTGGAGGAAACAGCGCGATACAAAGAGAAACGTAAAGAACTTTCAGAGGAGCAATTGGAAGTATTGGATACACAGTGTAAGGGGCTAGTGATAGGGGACGTAGTTAGTGTAGTCTATCACAATGGACGAGTTTATGATACGGTGCAAGGGCGATTACAACAGATTGATACAGTGCATCGAACGATGACTGTAGGAGATGTGCTTGTACCTATGTCTCATATTATGCGGGTTACCATCATCGGTTGAGTATTGACCATTTTTGTAAATCATGTAGAATGGTACATATAAGCTATGTGCTAGATATGCGAGTCATAGCGAACACATGAGAACAGGATGGACATAATGAAACAAAAGCGATATAGAACCTATGGTTGGTGGGCCATAGGATTGAGTCTAATCTTGGCTTTGCTAGGGTTAGGCTGGAATATGTATGTGAAATATACAACGCCAGTGACGAAATATGCGCTAGAAATAGGTGATTTTGAATTGCAAATCCCTAAGTTAGGCGTAACTAGTACCACGATTTCCTTAGTTTGGAATCCAGTGAATGATGAACGATTGGTGGGATATGATATTTACGTCAATCAAGAAAAAGTGAAAGAAATTCGTCCTAGTGCAAAGGGCGCATCTATCATCCCTAGGATAGAGTTGAAGGGACTAGAATCTGATACAGTATACTTAGTGCAAGTAAAAGCTGTGGATGATAGGGGCGCTACTTTGTCGGACTCTTCCAAGGTGCCAGTTAAAACATTGCCGAAAGAACCGCGTTTAGAGGCTACCGCCTATGGCGCTGTAGGAGATGGAATCACGGATAATACGTTAGCGTTACAAAAAGCGATACGTGATACCCCAGCGGGAGGTATCTTACATCTTAGTAAAGGGGTATATCGTACAGGAACGCTATTCTTGCACAGTTATATGACCTTAGAATTAGATGAGGATGCTGTGCTGATGGCGGTTAATGATAGTTCTGCCTTTGTGAAACCTAATTATGTGGTGACAGGAGGTACGCCATATTTAGGACTTTTACAGTTAGAAGGCGATGAGCAAGGACCTATCGAAAACGTTGTCATTCGTGGTGGTACTATTGATGGATATGGATGGAAAGAAGACCTTTTACAAGAGGAGAATACACCTGAAGCGGATGCAGTGACGCAAGATGTGCTTGATCATACTGGTTTGTTAAGTAAGTCGGAAGTACAAGCTGCTATGCGTAGAGGGGCTAGTTATGAAAAAGGTAATTCTACACGGTCTTCTTTAGTGGTTATCCATCATGGTAAGGATATTTTTCTGAAAAATACGGTGTTAAAAAATGCATCAGCTCATATGGTGGAGGCCACACAAGTGGATCAACTAAGCATCCAAGAGGTGCGTATGGAAGGTAGACACAGTGGTGATGGCTTACATTGGGATGGTGTAGGGTTACTGATACAGAATCTTGTGATGGAACGTATGCAACAAGGGATTGTGGTATTAGCAGGACACCCTGTAGGATCCAGTGTAACGGAGCAGTGGAATGCGTACAATTTACAGATTCGTCATAGTCGTGTAGGCATTGTTTTTGCTAATACAGGAAATACTTGGATTCAACATATGTATTTACAAGGATTGACTATGGAAGATGTACTACTCGCTATGCGTGTTCGTGAGACTACAACCATAGGAGGCGGCATTCGTGATATTGTGGTACGAGATACTCAACTGCGAGGGATTGCACAACAAATAGATATAGGAAACAAACGAAATAGTCCTACAGAATGGATTCATACTACTGTAGAGCCCCTAAATTAACAAATAATAAAGGAGAGTTGATATTTCAACTCTCCTTTATTGTAAGTGTTTTATTTCTTGAGATTAGATTTGTTTTTGTAATGGATTGTAGAATAATCCTTGTTGTTTTTTGCGACGCTTATTAGGTACGTAGACCTGTAAAAACTTAGGCAATACTTCTAAGTCTACTGGTGCATCAGGTCCGATATCGCCATCCATATTGGTGGACGCATCCATGGTGTCACACACTTCGATGCGAGCTTGTTTGACTTTTAATATGGTTACATATTTTGAATTATAAATAGAACCACTTAGAATGAGTGGCAAGATGAAGAATAGGTTCATGATGAAGTATTCTTTGAAAATAATAATACGCATATACCCATCATCTACGGAAGCAGTAGGCATAAAATGTTCAAAGCTAGATACCACATTAGTCAGTAAGGCGATGACCAATGGGGACATAAATTCTTGGGTCCCTTCTTCGGTAGTGATGCGGAATTTATAATCCTTGGTTGTAAATAAAGCTTGTCCACCTTTGGCAAAGTAGGCTAAGGGGCCCAGTAATTGTTTTTCTTTTGGAGTGACGGAGGCCACAACCTCAGGGATGACTCCAATGGCGATATTGTTGCAAAAAAACGAATCGTTACAACGACCTACATCGACATGGCGGATGGTACTATTTTTTAAGCCGTGAATAGCTTCTAATGGTTGTAAGGGGATGCCCAGAGCACGGCTCATATCGTTGACAGTGCCAAGGGGAATGAAACCGAATTTGGAGCGACAGCCAGCTTTCACAATACCGTTGACAGTTTCATTGATGGTGCCATCACCGCCCATGCAAAAGATAGCATCGAACCCTTCGTTGGAGGCTTCGATGGCGAAGCGGGTAGCATCGCCGGATTGTCGGGTAAATTTTACTTCTAAGCGATCAAAGAGCGCGCTTAGTTGCCATTGTAGTTCCATTACGTATCGGCGAGCCCGACCGCCACCTGATACAGGGTTTATAATAATTAGACAACGACTCATGGTTGATTCCTATGTTAAACATAAATATAGTAGTTATTACTATTATAGCATAGGAAATTTAATTGTGGGAAAGGGTTGTTTCTGTAGATTTCATTGATTTTTAGGACCTACTTCACGTATAATGAAAGAAATGTGTTACGTATGCCAGACTAGGTGAAAATATAGAAAAGTAACATCCTGGAGGGGGATTTGATGGATAAGACGGAAGAGTATCGTTTGCATAGTATTGACTCAATTGGGCGACTGCCGTTGAGTGAGCAAGTATATATGTCGCTAAAGCAAGCCATTTTAACGGGTTCTTTAAAGCCAAAAATGAAATTAAGTGAAGTGCGTATTGCAGAGCAATTAAATGTGAGTGCCACACCGGTACGTGAAGCATTTCGTAAATTAGCGAAAGATAATTTGGTGGTTATCAAGCCATGGAAAGGTGTGACGGTAAAAGGTTATTCTCCAGAAGAGATTGTAGCCATGTATCAATGTCGTGAAGTAATGGAAGGCTTGGGCGCTAGACTTTGTGCAGAACGATGCACAGAGGAGCAACTAGTAGAGTTACAAGAAGTGTGTGATGCAGGGATTCACACGGAAGATCCAGAAGAACGGGTAGCTATTAATAGTCGCTTTCATACGTTAATTGCAGAATTTTCTGGAAATGATCGTGTAGCAGATTATCTAGCAGATTTTCGGGAAATGGTCAATCGAGATATGTACATCAGTACATCAGATAAAACACGAACAATCTCTTGTGATCTAGAACATCAACAAATTATGGAAGCTATCCATGATCGCAATGGACAGCTGGCAGAAGAACGAATGCGAGCTCATGTACGGAATGCATTTGTATTTAAAAAGGCTCATGCAGAGTTATTAGCAAAACAGAAAGAGAAGTAAATATCCTATTGAAAGAATATTAATAGGCTATAATATAAATATTTTATAATGTTATATGTAAAAAATATATAAAAAAGTTTTGAATTTATGGTTCATGTGTTTACTTTTAAAGTATCATTTGCTATAATAACTCAGGCAAAGGGTTCACACTACCTTTGCTAGATAAAGATCTCTCTCTTTATCTACCTAACTTACAATAGGGAAGGGTTTATCTTATACCTTCCCAGGTAAAAGACCCTACTTTTACCGAAGGGGCGCCCCCCATTGCCCCAACAAAACATTTGAAGCTATTTCAAATGTTCTCTCTCTTTTTTCTCAAATACAAAGACCTCGGCTGTATTCTCTTGGCCGAGGTTTTTGTATTTTTTGCTTATAGGGAATGTCTATATATAGAGAGTATTATATATGTTTAGAAAATAGATGTATAAATAGTCTTTAAGTGGCGCAAAAATAGTTTATAAATATAGGGAATATGATTGATGAAAAACGGTAAAAATGCTATTATTAAAGATGAACTTTGAGAGATTGATGTGTATCGAAAACACTTAATAAATAACAGTCTTTCTGTGGTCCTATATTACAATCCTAAGGAGGGTGAATCTCTTGCAAAAACGTAAAGATTTTATCTGGAAAATGGGCGGTCAGCAAGGTGAAGGTATTGAAAGCTGTGGCGAAATTTTAGCTACGATTCTTGCCAAAGAAGGTTATTCCTTGTACAGCCAACGTTTGTTTGCATCTCGTATCAAAGGTGGTCACACAACATTTGCATTACGTATCGCATTAGAACAAATTATGACAGTAGGCGAGCATATCGATTTCTTGGTAGCGCTTGACCAAGAAACTGTAGATATGCACGGTAAAGAAGTGCGTGAAGGTGGCTTTATCATTTGCGATAGCAAAGTAAATCCTAATTTTGAAGCTTTCACAGGCACAGGTGTGACTTGTTTGGCCTTGCCAATTTCTGAAACGGCATTACAACAAGGTTCCTTGTTGATGCGTAACATCGTAGCATTGGGGATGTCTGTTGCCTTATTAGGCTTTGAAACAGAATTATTCTTAACAGCTATTAAAGCTCGCTTTGCGAAAAAATCCGAAGATATTATTAACAAAAACTTACAAGCATTCCAATTGGGTTATGATCTTGTAAAAGAACAATTGGGTGATGTAGAAGTAGATACATTGGACAAACCAACACCAAAAGATCAAATGTTCTTACTTGGTAATGAAGCCTTAGCATTAGGTGCGATTGCAGCGGGATCCCGTTTTATGGCGTCCTACCCAATTACACCGGCTTCTGAAGTAATGGAATACATGATTAAGAAAATGGATAAAGTTGGTTCTACTGTGGTACAAACAGAAGATGAGATTGCTGCATGTATGATGGCTATGGGTGGTGTATACGCTGGTGTTCGTGGCTTTACATGTACATCTGGCCCTGGCTTGAGCTTGATGGCGGAGTCTTTATCCATGGCATCTATGGCTGAATTGCCAATGCTTATCATCGATGTACAACGTTCTGGCCCATCTACAGGCATGGCTACAAAAGTAGAAACATCCGATATCGATGCAGCTTGCTACAATGCGCATGGCGATTATTCCAATATCGTTATCGCACCTACAAGCATTGAAGAATGTTTCTACGAAATTCAACATGCCTTCAACTTGGCAGAACAATACCAATGTCCAGTTATTTTCATGCCTGATTTACAACAAGGCTTGAATAAACAATCTGTACCAACATTCGATTTGAACCGTGTTGGTATTGAACGTGGTAATTTGATGAAAGAAGAAGAGTTGCCAGCATTGGAAAATCCTAAATATTTCAAACGTTTTGAAATTACTGAAAGTGGTATTTCCCCTCGTACTATCCCAGGTATGAAAAATGGTCTATTCTTGTCTACTGGTCTAGAGCATAACGAAGAAGGTAAACCAGCAGAAGCACCTTCTATGCACGTGGCACAAACAGATAAACGTTTCCGTAAATTATCTACAGTAGCAGATGTATATGAACCATTCTTAAACAATGCAAAACATGAGGAAGCAGATGTTCTTGTCATCGGTATTAACTCTAGCCGTGGTGCTATTGAAGAAGCTGTGGTGGAATTAGAGGCAGAAGGCCATAAAGTGAACCATTTACAACTTCGCTTGATTAAACCATTCCCGAAAGAACAATTGCTACCATTCTATAACAGTGCTAAAAAAGTTGTGATCTGCGAACAAAATGCGACAGGTCAATTGACTAACTTATTCCGCATCAACATGCCGAATAAAGAAAAACTTTCTAGTTGCTTAAAATACGATGGTAATCCATTTACAACATCTTATGTAAAAGCAGCAATTAAGGAGGTTTTATAATGGCTACAGCAAATGAATATAGAAATGATATCCGCCCTAACTGGTGTCCAGGTTGTGGTCATTATGGGGTACAAGCAGCCATCGCTGATGCAGTAGCTGCTCTTGATATTGCGCCTGAAAAATTGGCTGTTATCTCTGGTATCGGTTGTTCTAGCCGTATCGGTGGTTACTTCTATGCCTATGGTGCGCATACAACACATGGTCGTGCACTTCCTTATGCACAAGGTGTGAAATTAGCAAATGAAGATATGAACGTTGTGGTTTGTGGTGGTGACGGTGATGCTTTCGCTATCGGTATGGGTCATACGATCCATGCGTTCAAACGTAATGTAAATATTACGTATGTGGTTATGGATAACCATGTATATGGTTTGACAAAAGGCCAAACATCTCCTCGTTCTGACGTGGGTTTTGTGACAAAAACGTCTCCACATGGTTCTTTTGAAAGTCCATTGCCAATCTGTGAAACAGCCATTGCTTCTGGTGCTACTTTCGTAGCACAAAGTTACATGGTAAACCGTGCACAATTGGTGGATTTAATTAAACAAGGTATGCAACACGAAGGATTCTCTTTCATTAACGTGTTCAGCCCTTGCGTAACGTACAATAAACAAAATGGCTATGATTACTTCAAAGATAATCTAGTAAACTTGCCAGAAGGTTACGATCCAACAAACCGTGCAGAAGCATTTGCTATGTTAGGTGAAACCAATGGTCTTGTAACAGGCTTGATTTATCAAGATACAACAAAACCATCCTTTGAACAAGCATTATATGCTGCCAACGGTGGTCCACATGCGCGTGCATTAGTACATGATGTGGTGAAACCAGATGCAGAGATGTTTGCATCTCTTTGCAACGAGTTTAAATAGAAACAACATATCTCGTTTGAGGATATGAAATGTGGCGAAAAGCCGTACAACTTCAGAAAACTGCCCTACGCGAAAGTTTTCTTGAAGTTATACGGCTTTTCTTTTGCATATAATACTCCGAGAGGAGATATGTTGTTTTATAGTTTGTGGATTTTTGCTATACTGTAGATGTTACCTCCCCGATACTGGTGACAGGAAGGGGGTGAACCAATGGACTTCTTAATCAGCTTTACAATCTCTGTTATGGCAGGAATAGTTAGTTATTATTTTTGCAAATGGCTAGACAGGAGATTTAAGGGTAACTAGCCTAATATGGAGGTAGCTCTCCAAAAAAAGCAGAAACCCCACAGCTGCAACTGTGGGGTTTCGTTGTCCCAATGGAACTTAATCAACTTGTTGGTTATAGTATATCATAAATAAAGAGAATTGTCATCTAAAAAAGTAGAACCTCCACAGTAGCCGCTGTGGGGGTTCTTTGTTTCGATGGAAACACTCAACCTATATGTCTGTAGTATAGCACAAGTCAAGAAGGCTGTCATATACATGTTAAACTTCTTTTTGAGGTATATGTACAATATATGCCGAAGGTTTAGATTAGTATAGTCTATAAGTTTAGTTGCTTTCAAAACCTCAATTGTATTGTTATAATGAGAGTATATTGAAATGAGGAGTGATAATTAGATGAAATCTGTTTTATATACTATGATGATAGCGGCGTTTTTGAATCCGTTTGTATCGAGCTCTCTCACGATGTCTTTTCCAGATATGATGCAAGAGTTTGGGGCTACTACGAATGATATGGCATGGGTGGTGGAATCTTTTTTACTGTGCTGTACGGTGGCGGTGATTCCTGCTGGTAAACTAGCGGATATCTATGGAAAGCGCAAGCTATTTTATATAGGTAGTATTGTATTTACGATGATATCTGGGTTTATGTGCTTTGTTGGCTCAGTAGAGATGCTGACGGTGTATCGAGCCTTGCAAGGAATTGCCTTAGGGGTTGTATATACTACGTCTATGTCTATTTTAACTTTATCAGTACCATTAGAACGGCGCGGTTATGCATTTGGTATGATCGGAGGTATGGTCTATTTGGGATTATCCTTGGGGCCGGCCGTAGGTGGATTTCTAAATTATTATTATGGTTGGCGCAGTATTTTTGTGTTTACTACCTTAGTAGGTGTTGTAGCAAATGTGATGGCTTTTCGCTCTTTGCATGAGGAATGGGTACATACACCAGATGGTAGTATTTCTACGAGAAGTTTACTTTTATATGCCTTGGGTATCAGTGCAGTGATGATTGGTATTACGGAATGGGTTCGATTTTGGTGGAGTGCCTATGCTGTTGGAGCTGGTATGCTAGCATTATGCCTATTAGGTTATGTAGAGTGGAATAGTAAAGATCCACTTATACCAGTTAGAATGTTTTTGTCTAATATAGTATTTACGATGTCCAGTATAGCTGCGATGATGAACTTTAGTGCCACCTTTGGTGTAGGTTTTGTATTATCTTTATTTTTACAAATGATTATGGGATTTGATTCTCGTATGACAGGATTGATTTTGTGCATACAAACCGGAATTATGGTGTTCTTGGCACCTCGTATGGGCGCACTGTCTGACCGATATAATCCAGTAGTATTTGCTCGTTGGGGTATGGTGCTTATCGGCATAGGATTGCTTAGCATGGCTTATGGTACTTTCACTGAAAGCATGACAATCATTATGGTGAGCTTAGCTGTTGTTGGTATTGGAGTGAGTTGCTTTGCACCGCCGAATAATAATCTAATTATGAGTTCTGTACCGAAAGAGTACATCGGTTTTGCGTCGTCTACCATTTCCACTGTCCGCCTATTGGGACAAACTATGAGCATGGCGCTCATAGGGGTTATTCTTGCGTATACAATAGAAGGAAGAACGGCGCTACAAATGATGGAGTATAACAGTACTATCGCATTAGTTGTGTTTGGTATTATTTGCTTGGTTGGGGCGATTCCTGCTGGATGGAATAAAAAGAGTATATAATGCAAATGTACTTGATTATGGTTTTTTCATCATGAGATAACGAATAATAGTGCATAGAGATTGATTAGAACCGCCATGTTGTTTCTAAAAACTTTCACGTAGGGTAGTTTTTAGAAGTGATGTGGCTGTTCTTGCCATGTGCTAGTTTGATATAGTAAGAGAGTTGATAGAGTGGTTTCTGCTGCTAAGTGGTTGTTAACTATTAGTTGACAACCACTTTACACTTGTGGGATTAGGAACTAATAGCTGACAGTTGGCCCTGATTTTTGTATAATGATAAAGTAATATAGAATGCCCTGAGGGGATGTACAATGGATAATAAAATATTTCTATAAGGAAACGGATTAGATAAAGGAGTTATAGTATGATTAATCGCTACACTCGTGAAGAGATGGGACATATTTGGAGTGAACGGAATGAGTTCGATACGATGCTATTAGTTGAAATTTTGGCATCGGAAGCGCAGGCAGAATTGGGGATTATCCCAAAAGAAGCGGCCGTAGCGATTCGTGAAAAAGGGGACTTTCAAGTAGAACGGATTCGTGAGATTGAACGAGAAACGAATCATGACATTATTTCCTTTGTCACTGCTGTAGGCGAATACGTAGGACCTGAGTTTGCGAAATACATTCATCTTGGTTTAACGTCCACAGATGTAAAAGATACGGCCTTGGGATATATGATGAAACAAGCTTGCGACTTGTTGTTAAAAGGCTTGCGTAATTTCCGTGAGGTCCTAGCTCGCCGTGCGGTAGAGTTCAAATATACGCCGATGATTGGTCGTACTCACGGTATTCATGGGGAACCGATTACGTTTGGTGTGAAATTGGTGAACTGGATGTCCGAAATTGATCGTGACATTGCTCGTTTAGAACAGGCTCGTCAATCTGTAGCAGTAGGTAAACTGTCTGGTGCTGTAGGAACGTACTCCAATATTGACCCATTTGTGGAACAATATGTATGTGAAAAATTGGGTCTAGAACCTGTGAAAGTAGCGACTCAAGTGGTATCTCGTGACCGTCATGCAGAATTATTGTCCATGATTGCTGTTATCGGTGGTACCTTGGATCGTATCGCTTTGGAAATTCGTCACTTACAACGTACCGAAGTGCGTGAAGCGGAAGAGTATTTCAGTCCGAAACAAAAAGGGTCCTCTGCGATGCCGCATAAACGGAACCCTATTACTTGTGAAAGAATCTGCGGCTTAGCACGTATCTTGCGGGGGCATGCACAAGCGGCCTTTGAAGATCAAGCTTTATGGCATGAACGCGATATTTCCCATAGCTCTGTAGAACGTGTGATTTTGCCAGATGCAACAATTACATTGGACTACATGATTCATCTAGCCACTCGCACGGTAGATAAATTATTGGTATATCCTGAAAATATGATGAAAAACTTGAACTTAACAGGTGGCCTTGTATTCAGCCAAACGATTTTAACGCATTTGGTGGATAAAGGGGCTGTTCGTGATGAAGCCTATCGGTGGGTGCAACGTCATGCTATGGCTCGTTGGTTGGAAGGTAAAGACTTCGCTACAGGATTGAAATCTGATCCAGAGATTGCAAAATACCTAAGTGCAGAAGAAATTGATGCCTGCTTTGATCCAACACCATTGTTACGTCATGTAGATACCATTATGGCTCGCTTTGGATTATAATAAGGGATGCGGATATATAATTAGAATAGTAAAATTAAGCGTTGACTTCAACATGTTATCAAACAAAAAGGACGGTGGCTGCCGTCCTTTTTTTACGTTCTACTTCTTGTACTACCCAGTATCCTCTGTGGTAACAAGCAAACGCGTTCACAATGCACAAGTATTCCCAATCGATTACTATTTAATGACGAAGGATATTACTGTTGACTAAATATCTTAGCAAATTTTATTCATGATGTCCTTTTGATGAGAAACGTAAAACTATAAAAAAAGAAACATAAGTGAGGCTACTTTGTTATACCTGAAATCAGTTATATATCATGCATCTCACTTATGTTTCTTTTTATTTTTTATAGTTACATTTTAGACAGCTCTTATATGCAAGAAACTGAACATAGTATACCTTTATTCTACAGTGGTGTCTTTTGTAATCACATAGTAGTCAATAGGGAATACTTTCACATTTTTTACTCGTTTTGTTGTTACTACATTGGCACTTGGATAGTATAAGAAATAACCAGCGCTATCTTCAAGCAACACATTTTGAATATCCTTGACAATCGCTGTGCGTTCTTCTTCGTTAAATGTGGTTGTCATTTTATTAATTAACTCATCAACCTTCGGATTCGAATAGTCTCCACGATTGGATTTGGCACCACTTTTGAAAGCTAGGCTAAGGAACCAATATGGATCATTTGTGGACATTGTTACCCAGTTTGTTTCTCCCATATCAAAACCATTAGGAGCTAAAGTTAGTAATTCATCAGGACCTTGTACACGTTTTAATTCGACTTCAACACCAGCTCGTTTTAAATCATCTTGAAGTTTTTCGTAAACGCTACTATCTTTACCAAAAAGAGCTAACACTAAGTGTAATGGTTTGCCATCTTTCATGTAGGTATCACCTTGTTTTGTGTAACCAGCTTGTTTTAGTAATTCATCTGCTTTAGCTAAATCTTTATGTTGTTTATTTTTTAGTTCGTCAAAGCCTAGGTTGGCTGTTGGAGGGAATGGCGCACCTCCAGTAACGGCACCATTACCGATTACTTTTGCTAATGCATCATAATCGATCATATTTGCGATAGCTGCTCGTACGGTCGGATTTGATAATACATTGCCTTCACGGACATTTAACTGTAGCATATATGTGCGAACCCCTGCGGTCTCAATGATGTTATAATCACCCTTTTCAAATAAACTTCGATTAGCACTATCTACCTTTTGGATCATATCTACATCTTTAGACTGTAGAGCCATAGCACGTTTATTATTATCTTCTAGATTTTTAACTGTTAAAGAATCTAAAGCAGGTGTTCCACCCCAGTATTCTTTGAACTGCTCTAACTGAATTTCTTCTTTTTTTGTATGTTTCACAATTTTATAAGGACCAGTCAAAATTGGTGTATTATCCATATCTTTTGTATCCTGTACATCGACAATTACAAAAGCAGGCTCAGTTAAACTAGCTAGTAAATCAACATTTGGCTCTGTTGTTTTAATAATTAGATTTTGACCATCCACTGTAATAGAGTCTATCTTTACAGCTTCTTTGGAACGCTTGCTATCGGCGATTGTACGGTCAATAGATGCTTTCACCGCTGCAGGTGTCATCATAGCACCATTATGGAACTTTACATTTTCACGAATATGGAATTTCCATGTTAAAGGATCCACTACTTCCCAGGAATCGGCTAACTGAGGTTCGAACTTCATATCTGAGCTTACCGTTGCCAATGTTTCGCCCGCACCGATTCGTGTTAATGTCCAAGCATCCCATTCATGTGTAGGATTCAATGTTTCACCAAACCAATATAAACCAAGATTTAAATGCTTGCCAGTTTTATTTGATTCATCAGAACCACAGCCAGCAATTAAACCGATAGCAACAAACAGCGTCATTGCTAGTGCAACCCATTTTTTCATATATCCTCCTTATAAAAAAACTTAATAATAACTATATTATACTGTATTTTTCTATAAAAGACAATGATTCTCATAAAAGCGGATATATATTGGAAGTGTATAAGTTGCTAAATGCTTTTGCAATTATATATTTAATCAGATATGAGGAATAAAATAAAAATGTTATATTTACAAAGAGAGGCCCTATCCTATATACTTTAATAGAGAATGTATATAAGAAAGGTGGATTGATATGGTACGGGTATTATTATATAAATTGGCATCTATGGTAGGTGTATTATTGGCAGTCACATTGGGAACGTTTCTCTTAATGCAAATGTCTTCTGTAGATCCAGTGTCGGCACGGTTTTATCTGCAAGGTATGACACCAGATCCCACTATAGTGGAACAAATTCGACAAGAGTTAGGCCTTAATGATCCTTGGTATATACAATATGGTCGTTGGTTGTGGCAAATGTTACATGGAGATTTTGGGCAGTCTATCTTCCTGAATGTACCCGTTGTAGATTTGTTGCAAAGTGCTTTGCCAAGGACCTTATCCTTGGTGGCGGTTTCCATTGGTTTAGGCAGTATCCTATCGATAGGGTTAGGAGGACTGGCAGCGCATTATAAAGATACTTGGATCGATTATGTGGTGCGTATAGTATCCTTTCTAGCATTGGCAGTACCAGCATTTTGGGTAGGATTGTTGTTATTATATGCGCTAGCTGTGAAGATTCCTATTTTCTCTGTGACAAATACGAAGGGGTTAAGTGCTTACGTGTTGCCGAGTATTACCTTGGCGATTTGGTTTTGTGGCTTATACATTCGTCGCGTTCGCAATGCAGTGGTGCAGGCGTATGCATCGTTACCGGTGATAGGAGCAAAAACGATGGGTATACGTACCGCATATATCTATCGTGATTACATCATTCCTCAAGTGCGCCTTGTGCTGTTATCCATGTTAGGGATTACGACCGGCGCTATGTTGGGCGGTTCTGCAGTGATTGAAACGGTATTTTCTGTCAAAGGGATGGGCCAACTCATGGTGCATGGTATTATTAGTCGTGATTATATTGTGATTCAAAGTTATATCGTATGGATTTCTCTAGTCTATGTGGTGGTCAATACATCAGTGGATATATGGATGTACTTACTTCATCCTGAAAGAAGATATGGAGGGCGCCCATGATTCGTTTATGGAAACAAGATAAGCTACTCTTAGGGGCCATTTTACTGACTATACTTTGGATGGGACTCTTTCTATTTGGTTCTCAGTTAGCTCCCTTTGACCCTAATGAGACAAATTTAGGGGCTAGATTACAAGATATAAGTGCAACGCATTTATTAGGCACGGACCAATTGGGGCGTGATGTACTTTCACGGATATTATGGGGCGGACAAGATTCGTTGTTCATAGCCATATCTATCATTGCCATTAGCAGTATCATTGGCATTTGTATCGGTGGTTTGCTAAGTATGAGCCCTTGGTATATTGATGAATTGGGATCACGTTGCATCGATATGTTACTAGGGTTCCCTAGCATGATCGTGGCCATTGCCTGCATCGGTATATTGGGGCCGTCTGTGGAAAATATTATTATTTCACTGTGCCTAACTCGTTGGGCAGAATACGCAAAGATTACGCGGAACTTGGTGAATTTGGAAAAACAAGCACAATATGTGGTTGTAGCACGTATGTCTGGGGCTTCCTTGTGGCGCATTATCCGTCGCTACATGATTCCCAATCTTCGAGGGACTCTATTGTTGGTCATCATTCAACATATGGGGGACACGATTATTACGGTGGCAAGCTTTTCCCTGATCGGCATTGGTGTACAACCGCCTACACCAGAATGGGGTGCTATCTTGCTGAATGCTCGAGATTTCTTGCAAACAGCGCCTTGGCTGTTGATCTATCCAGGGTTAGCAATTTTTATCACTGTTGTGTTATTAAATTACATTAGTGATGCCTTACAAGATGGTAGGCATGTGTAAAGGGCGAAATATTAGCCCCAATTTGATTCTTATGTAATGACAAAGGATAGTACCATTGACTAATACAGATTTAGTAAGCGTAGACAATTTATCCGTCTCTTACGATGGAGTAAAGGTCGTGAAAGAGGTATCTTTCACGTTAAAACAGAATGAAACCTTTGCCATCATTGGTGAAAGTGGGTCCGGAAAATCTACTGTAGCGAAAGCTCTCTTAGGTTTGTTAGAACAGGCAGACCTAACGGGAGCCATCCACTATGGGGGAGATAATTTGCTCACTTATGGACCTAAGGAATGGCAAGGTGTACGTGGTGTACATATAGCCATGATTTACCAAAATCCAGGTAATTATTTAAACCCATTCAAACGCATTGGGGAGCAGATGAAAGTAATCTTAGCCTCCCATGGAAAGGCCTACGATGAAGGTGATATTTTGAACCTGCTAGAGGCTGTTTCCTTACCACGAGGAAAGGCATTGCTTGAGTCCTATCCATTTCAACTGAGTGGGGGCATGCAACAGCGTGTGGCCATCGTTATGAGTTTACTCATACATCCACAACTACTTATTGCAGATGAACCGACTAGTGCTCTTGATGTATTGGTGCAACAGGATATTGTGAAAGTCCTAGAAGAGGTGCAACAGCGGTTGCAGAATACGTTGCTGTTTATCACACACAATATTCAGATCGCCCGTAGATTGGCGGATCGCGTAGGTATTATGCATGAAGGTGTGTTAGTTGAAATCGGTAAGACCGAAGAGGTTTTATCGAATCCGCAACATGAATATACGAAACTACTTTTACAGTCCTTGCAGGAGGTGAAAGTATGATACTAGAAGTTCAGGGCGTCAGCAAACTATATACCCGCAAAGGGGAAACGGTGACAGCACTGCAAGATGTGAGTTTGTCCGTGCAAGAACGAGAGCGCATCGGAATTGCAGGTGGCAGTGGATCTGGTAAAAGTACCTTATTGCGATTGCTATCCTTGCAAGAAGAGCCAACTTCAGGGAACCTTTCTTTGTTTGGAAAATCTGTTTCCCAATGGAAAGGAAATGAGAGAGAGCTCTATCGTTCCTTGCAAGTGATGTTCCAAAACTCCTTTCACAGCATTAGCCCTCGCATGGCAGTAGGTGAATTTATGCTAGAGCCTTGCGTGAATTTTGGGATAGGCACAAAACAAGAGGCGAAAGAGCGCTGTGAATGGTGGCTTTCAAAGGTGGGATTGGATACATCGGTGTGGAAGAAATACCGCCATGAATTGAGCGGAGGCCAGTTACAGCGATTGGTTTTAGCCCGCATGATGGCAGTCGGGGCTGAGCTTGTCTTATTTGATGAGCCGACGAGTGCCCTCGATGTGTGCAATCAAGCGCGGGTTATCGAACTGATTCAAAACGTTTACGAAGAGCAACCGTTTACCTATGTGTTCGTCAGCCATGACCTAGGCGTTTTGCAAACTCTCACCGATCGTATTATTGTGATGAAAGAGGGTACGATTGTAGAAACCTTGGCATCAAAAGATTTGGGATTGGCAACGCATCCGTATACAAAACAATTATTGGCAGCTAGCCGTGGGTAAATGGCTATCGTTTATACAGTAGCAAAGACCACAACATTTCCTTGTGAAAGTGTTGTGGTATTTTTTTGATATAAATATTATCCTAGTGATAGCATGAATTGTAAAAAAATAGTATAATTGTATTTTAGAATATACGATACAAGTGATATAGAAGATGATAGGGAGGAACGTATGAAAGAAATCAAAGATGTGTCGAAACTGACTTACACGCATGTACAAGGTGGTCAGTTTCGTTGGATAACGGTGAGTACCATCATGCTAGCTTTGGGAACGATTTTACATGCTGTATCCCCAAGTGTGGCAGGGGTCACACCGAACTGGACTATAGCTACTTATTGTGTAGCTATCAACTTAACGCGTCCAACCCTTAGACAAAGTTTAGGTATTGGTTTGGTAGCGGCCTTGATTAATGTATTCACGTCAAAATCGGCATTGCCATATGGTAACCTGATTAGTGAGCCTTTGGGGGCTTTCACTTGTGCCGTGTTAGTGCATTATATTTCTAATTTGAAAATTGGTAGGCTAAATGTAATGCCGATTTTAAGTGCTTTCATCAGTACTGTAGCATCTGGTGGAGCTTTTATTACTTGCTTATATCTCGTGTTAGGATTGCCTAGCAATGTGTATTGGAATGCTATGTGGCCATTGGTGTTGATGGTATCCCTTTGTAATGCGGTAGTGGCACCATTCTTGTACATTCCAGCGCAAAAATTATTGGCTCGTCAAACTGTGAAAGGGCAAGAATTGACGGACAGCAGTGATCACAGTGATTTACATATTGTACCGTCTGTGAAAGCACCGATTGTAATCGAGCATATGAGTTATCGCTATGGGAATCAAACGCAGTATGCCGTGAAAGATATTAACTTAGTGGTGAACGAAGGAGATTTCCTTGTCATTACAGGCCCAGCAGGCTGTGGTAAATCTACCATTTGCATGGCTATGGCAGGAGCTGTACCGAAGTTCTATGGTGGTACCATGGAAGGCATGGTATTCATCAATGGAAAAGCAGTGACGCAATTAGAAATTCCAGATGTAGCAGATGATATCGGTATCGTCTTAGCTGACTATGATACACAACTAGTGACCATGACAGTGGCAGAGGAAGTAGCCTTTGCCCTTGAAAATCGTGGCTATACAGCGGAGGCGATTCAAGAGCGTACAGCCATCGTGTTAGAACAAGTAGGCTTAACTGGATTGGAAGACCGCAATGTGTACAGCTTGTCTGGGGGGCAACGTCAGCGGTTGGCCATTGCCTCTGTGTTAGCTGTAAACCCATCTATTTTAGTGTTAGATGAACCGACTAGCTCTTTAGATCCAGAAGGCACAGAAGAATTATATCGCTTAGTAGGTTCCTTGAATCGTGACCATGGTATTACTGTTGTGGTTATTGACCACGATTTACACGCTGTCTTACCGTACGCAAATCGTATGGTATTAATCGATGGTGGGGAGCTAAAAATCGACAGCTCTGTAGAAGATGTATTGTCTTATATGTATGATACGAACACATACGTAGATGCATTGCCATCCTTATTTGTGACCTATAAATCCTTAGCAGCAAAAGGGATTGATTTAGATACACCATGGTTGTCTTTAGCATCTGCGCAGTCTAGTCTTATGAAAGGAGAACGCTAATATGTTGACAGTTGAAAATTTGCGCTTTTCCTATGTACCGGGACAAGATATTATGAAAGATGTAACTTTTACCATAGGAGATGGAGAATTCATTACATTAGGTGGCCGTAATGGGTGTGGTAAAACAACGGTAACTCGTTTATTAGTGGGTTTGGAAACGCCTGTAGAAGGTAAGATTTCTTACGACGGCCAAGATATTACGAATATGCCTACCTCTGAAAGAGGACGTTTTATTGGCTATGTATTTCAACAGCCAGATCGTCAAATGTTCCGCCAGACTGTGGCAGAAGAGGTGGCATTTGGTCCTGAACAATTGGGATACGACAAAGCAACGGTAGACCGCATCGTACAAGATGCTCTAGAACGAGTAGGTATTTCCCATTTAGCAGAATCCTATCCATTAGGCTTACGCCGTGGAGAAAAGCAACGAGTAGCGATTGCCTCAGCGTTAGCGATGCAGTCTAAACTGTTGATTCTTGACGAACCTACTAGTGGACAAGATGGAACAGAAACAAAAGGTTTACTTGTGTTGTTACAAGAATTGCAAGCCCAAGGTTTGACCATATTACTCATTACCCATGATATGGAAATTATGGCAGAATATTCTACACGAGTGATCATTATGGGATATGGCACAAAAGCCTTCGATGGATCCCCGGAAGAATTATTTACAAGCCGTGAGGACTTGTTGGAACTTGGTTTGACAAAACCACCGAGTGTAGTGCTTAGTGAAACGGTACCAGCTTTAGGGTATTGCAAATCTATGAAAGAGTTTGAGCTGCGCTATGCAGAGCATGTGAAAGGATAGGAGGAGACCAATGAAATTTGTACCATTAACAAAAATTTGGGCAACAATCTTCGTGTCCATCTTAGCCATTGCTATGAAAACTCCGGAATTATTGTTGGCATTATTTGGAGTAGAATTGTTGGTAATGCTGATTGGTGGTATCTTGTTGCGTCAATGGAAAGCATTATTCGCCTTAATCGGGTTTTCTGCGTTCTTAGGTATCGTACAGTACTTGGGTAGCTGGTCCGTGGACTCCGCGGTTGTAACAGCTTTGCGCATGTTGACGATGACCACCATCTTTATGATGCTCATTGTAACAACAAAAACACAAGATTTAACAGTGGCTCTTGTACAACAATGTCGTATCCCCTATGCGTATGCCTTTATGTTTACAGCAGCTCTACGCTTTGTACCAGACTTTTTACGTGAAAGTAAAGCGGTGCAAGAAGCACAGGCCTGTCGAGGTATGTCGTTAGAAGGGAATTGGCTGACGAAGATAAAATCTTACATGACGGTCATCCAACCGTTGATGCTGAAATCATTGAGTCGTTCGGAGACAATGGCATTATCTTTGGAACTTCGAGGTTTTGGAAATCAGCAACATACATTTATGCGGAAAGTTAGCTTGCAAGGCATTGATTATGTGGCAGTTCTTGTTATGTTGGGAGCGACCCTTGTGACGCTATACACCTTGTGGGGCGTCACTAGTTTTGCTATGTAGCCTGTGGCGTTCTTAATTAGCATAAGGGAAGAGCACGGCATATTCCTCCGCAAACTGATACAGTGGTTAGGTTTGCTCCGGAACATGCCGTGCTCTTCTTGTGTTTGTGTGATTTAGGTAGTTAAGGGAACGCCACAAGGCTACTACTCGTAACTGCGTTCCTTAGGGGATTGGAAGACCGCAACATACTCCTTCTCAAACTGATACAGTGGTTATGTTTGTTCAGGAGCATGTTACGGTCTTCTTGTGTTTGTGTGAGTTAGGTAGTAAGGGAACGTCACAAGTCTACTACGCCTAACTGCGTTCCTTAGGGAAAAAGAGGGTTGTTTATTTTGTTGTAGTTTATAACTATGCAAATTTAGCATAGAGAGATCTATGTTTATATTTGACGTCCTATTTGCATCGAAGATATACTAATATTATAGGATATAGAAATATATCGATATAAAAGATAAGTTTCGTTTATTGAGGAGCATACTATGAATAAAGTAATGAAACAATTAGCGTTAGCAGTTGTGGTAGGTGCAGGTTTATTTGCAGTGGCTGTGCCAACACAAGCGGCTTTCAGTAAATATACACCGGTACAAGCGCAAGCAGCAATTAGCTATGATCGTGCGGTGGAAATTTTTAAGGCACAATATCCAGATTATCAAATTAAAGATGTTGATTTTGATGTGGACTATGGTCGCCCTCATTATGAAATTGAAGGCTTCCGTGGATACGAAGAAGTTGATGTAAAAATTGATGCGGCTACAGGTGAGATTTACCGCATGAAATATGATCGTAACTAAGTCGTTTCTTGTTTTGCTATGCAGCCTGTGCCGTTCTTAACTAAATAAAATAAACGGAAGACCGTAACACACCTCTTCTCAAACTATACAGTGGTTATGTTTGTTCAGGGGTATGTTACGGTCTTCTTATGTTTGTGTGATTTGGTCAGTAAAGGAACGCCACAAAGGCTGCTACGCTTAACTGCGTTCCTCAAGGTGTGGGGTGATATGCAAACTTGCGCTTTGCTGCTAAGTTTGCTTAGGAAATGTCGCATTTACTTTGGTTGAGCTAAGTTTTTAATAATAACTTTCAAAATTATTCTGCAAGTACTTGAAATGGACATGGCTGTTAGTGCTATAATAGAATGAGGTAAGTTCGTGCAGGGGTTGAAAGGAGAATTGATGGATTATAAAGTAGCAGCTTCTTTTTGGACAGAGAAGGATAAAACTGCAAGAAAGATGGACCCACGTGAATTGCATGTTGAGATTGTTGATTTTTTGAAAGCCCATCATACGTGTGCTTTGTCGACGCATAGTGAAACGGGTGTCCGTTGCACTCCATTATCGTATACTGTGCATGGTGGATACATTGATATTTTCTCTGAAGGTGGTGAGAAATTCTTTCACTTAGAAGAAGATAAAAACGTATCTCTTACTGTGTTCGACCCTTATGAGGGTCCAGGTACGGCGAAGAGTGTTCAGATTCAAGGTGTGGCAACGGTGCTAGGCCCTGATGATGAAGAGTATGCTAAGGTACTAACAGAAATTGGTATGGAAAAATTATTAGAACGTGATGATGCATTGTATTTGATTCGTGTGAAATCGAATGAGATTGTTTACTTGAATGGTTCTTTGCGAGCACGTGGCTATTATATTCGCCAAGTCTTGGCGAGATAGGGTAGATTCTTTTTGCACATCTGCGTCAAGTATGATATGATAAATAAAGACCGCCGTTAGAGGTTTCATCTAACGGCGGTCTTTATTTTAGAAATGGAGACAACAATTAATGAATATACAACGTATCTTACTGAGTGCGCTATTAGGAGCAACGTTAGTAGTGACGGCTGCTTGTGGTACTGACGCAGCTCAGCAAGCAAAATCTGAAGTAGGGAAAGAAGTGAAAGTAGAAACAAAAATGCCTAGCTTTGATGCGACACCAATTGCTGATGAATATGCAACGATTCATACGAATAAAGGCGATATCAAAGTACGTCTATATGGCAGTAAGGCTCCTATTACTGTGAAAAACTTTAAAAGTTTAATTGAGCAAGGATATTACAATAATCTAACCTTTCACCGTGTTATCGATGGATTCATGATCCAAGGTGGAGATAATAAAAAAGGTGGTCCTGGATATACAATTCCTGATGAAGTAAGCAATGATTTACACTTTAATAAAATGGGGATCTTGGCGATGGCTAATGCAGGCCCTAATACAGGGAATGCTCAGTTCTTTATTACAGTGGCACCAACCCCATGGCTAGATAACAAACACACTATCTTTGGAGTGGTTGTACAGGGTATGGATGTGGTAGAAGCGATCAGTCGTGTGCCGAGAGATAAACGGGATACTCCAAAAGAACCAGTGGTGATTCAGTCTGTTGATTTAGCACCAATTCCAGCTGGTGAATAAGATGGAAGAAAAATTTTACACCTATATGGTACGCTGTGCAGATGGCTCTCTATATACGGGATGGACTACGGATTTAGAAAAACGTATACGAGCTCATAATGGTGAAATTAAAGGGGGCGCCAAGTATACACGAAGTCGAAGACCAGTCACTTTAGTATGGAGTACAGCTTTCAGTAGAAAGCAAGATGCTCAATCCATGGAACAGCAAGTAAAGCGCATGGAACGGGCCCAAAAAGATGCCCTCATTGCGGCAAATTGTGATATAATGAAATGATACAGATAGTGCGTGAATACGAGAGGAGGAATGCTAATGAAACGAGTCATTGTGTCCGTGAAAAGTACGCAACGTGATGCGGATGGAGAAGATACGGTGGTGGAATTAGTATCCTCTGGTAAGTATTATGAAACAGCCTTGGCGAAACATATCATTTATGATGAAAGTGAAGTCACTGGTTTGGGGAATACAAAAACAACCATTAAAGCCTATAAGGATTCGGTGGTACTCCTAAGAACTGGTGAATTTTCTATGCGCCATGAATATCAATTAGGAAAAACTAATATTGCTAGCTTAGAAACCCCATATGGGGCGGTAGAACTAGCTATGTTAACCCATGAATTAGACATAGATTTGAAAGATGGCAAGGGCCATATTTGTTTAGGATATGATATCTCTGTTGGTGGTGAATGGCAATTTTACAACCAATTGTATGTAGAGATTCGGGAGGATGTACATTATGGACATGAAAGAAGTTTTGAAAGCAGCCATTAAGGATGCTTTGCAGATAGCTCTAGAACAAGGAGAATTACCAGAAGGTGCCTATCCAGAAGCACATTTGGAAGTGCCACCGCAGAAAGAATTTGGCGATTTTTCTACGAATATTGCTATGCAATCTGCACGGATAGCGAAATTCAACCCACGTGCTATTGCGGAAACGATCATTTCCCATATGAATTATGATTGGTTAACGCGCGCAGAAGTAGCAGGTGCGGGATTTATTAATTTCTTCCTAGCCTCTGATGTGATTTACGATACTTTAAAAAATATATTAACAGCTGGTGAAACATACGGTAATGCACCACTTCGTGAAGAAGATACTGTGCAAATCGAGTATGTTAGTGCAAACCCAACTGGTTTGTTACATGTAGGCCATGGTCGTGGTGCTGCCTATGGTAGTGCCTTGGTAAATTTAATGCGTGCAGCTGGATATAATGTGTTTGCTGAATATTACATTAATGATGCAGGTAAGCAAATCGATAACTTAGCGGCCTCTGTGAATGCTCGTTATTTAGAACTATTAGATATGAAACATGAGTTCCCTGAGTCTGGCTATCGTGGTCAAGATGTCATCGATACAGCGCAGGAATTGATTAACTGGAGAGGCGATTTCTTTGCAGTACTTCCAGAAGAAGAGCGTGTTCCATTCTTTAAAGAATTTGCTTTAACAGAAAAATTAAATGGATTACGCAAAACATTACGTAATTTCCGCGTAGGGTTTGATCGTTGGTTTAGCGAACGTAGTTTGCATAAAAGCGGTGAGATTCGCACATTGGTGAATCAGTTATTAGAATCTGGCGGAATGTATGAAAAAGATGGGGCTTACTGGTTGGCATCTATGCAATATGGAGATGACAAAGACCGTGTAGTTATCCGTGACAATGGAGAGCCAACATACTTAGCCGCAGATATTGCGTACCACAAAGATAAATACGAACGTGGTTACAAACAATTAATTAACATTTGGGGTGCTGACCATCATGGTTATATTGCTCGTGTAAAAGCAGCGATGGAAGCGCTTGGGTTCAATCCAGATAAGTTAGAAGTTCTGTTATTACAAATGGTATTTTTATACCGTGATGGGGAACTTGTAAAAATGTCCAAACGTACTGGTGAAACCATAACTTTGGATGAATTGATTGAAGACGTAGGAGTGGATGCAGCAAGATACTTCTTCTTGATGCGCTCCTTAGATAGTCAATTGGACTTCGATATCAACTTGGCATCCTCTAAATCTAACGACAATCCAGTGTACTATATCCAGTATGCACATGCTCGTATTCATAGTATTTTTGGGCAAGTAAAAGAAGCAGGTATTGCCTATGGTGACTGGGCAAATACATCTTTCACAGCATTGCAAAGTGAACAAGAAGTGGAATTGATTAAAAAATTAGCGGCTTATCCAGAAGAAGTTCAACTATCTGCTAATAATAAAGCGCCACATCGTATCGCTAAATACTTGTACGATGTAGCAAGTCTATTCCATTCCTTCTATAAACAAGGTCGTATCATGGGCGTTGAACCAGAATTGCAACAAGCTCGATTAGGCTTGATTACGGCAACAGCACATGTATTACAACATGGTCTTGGTATCTTAGGTATTTCTGCTCCTGAAAAAATGTAATCAGAAGCGCATAATTTATTAGGGAGGCATCATGTCAACAAAGTATATTTTCGTAACAGGTGGCGTCGTATCATCATTAGGTAAAGGCATTACTGCAGCATCCTTGGGACGTTTGTTGAAAAACCGTGGATATAAGGTGACAATTCAAAAATTTGATCCATATATTAATATTGACCCAGGTACAATGAGTCCCTATCAACATGGTGAAGTGTTCGTCACTGACGACGGTGCAGAAACTGACCTAGATTTAGGCCACTATGAACGTTTCATCGACATTAACTTAGGTAAAACATCCAATATTACAGCTGGTAAAGTGTATTGGTCTGTGATCAATAAAGAACGTAAAGGTGAATATCTTGGCTCTACTGTGCAAGTTATCCCTCACATTACGAATGAAATCAAAAATGCTGTGTTCCGTGTAGGTAAAGAAGACAATGCTGATGTGGTAATTACAGAAATCGGCGGTACTGTAGGTGATATTGAAAGCTTACCGTTCTTGGAAGCTATCCGCCAAGTGAAAAAAGAAGTGAACCGTGATGATGTGTTATATATCCACGTAACATTGGTACCATATATTAGTGCAGCTGGTGAGTTGAAAACAAAACCAACACAACATAGCGTAAAAGAACTTCGTGGCATCGGTATTCAACCAGATATCATTGTATGCCGTACGGAAAAAGAAATTTCCCGTGAAATGAAAGATAAATTGGCATTATTCTGTGACGTGGATCCAGATGCTATCGTGGAAAACCGCACTTGCAGCACAATCTATGAAGTGCCTTTGATGATGCAAGATGAAGGATTAGACAGCATTGTTGTACGCAAATTGAACCTAGAAGATCGTCCTGCAGATATGACAGAATGGAAAGAAATGGTTCATAAAATCTTACATCCTAAACAAGAAATTACCATCGCTCTTGTTGGTAAATACGTAGCATTACATGATGCGTATATTTCTGTAGCAGAAGCGTTGGGTCATGCAGGTATCGTAGAAGATACAAAAGTGAACATTAAATGGGTTGATTCTGAAGCGGTAGAAGCTGAAGGTACTGATTTAGCCGAAGTATATAAAGATGTAGATGGTATCTTAGTACCAGGCGGTTTTGGTTGCCGTGGTGTAGAAGGTAAAATTTCGACCATCCAATATGCTCGTGAGCACAAAGTGCCGTTCCTTGGCATTTGCTTGGGCATGCAAACATCTGTGATGGAATTTGCTCGTTCCGTTTTAGATATGAAAGGCGCTACTTCCACAGAATTTGATGAAAGTTGCCAGTTCCCTGTCATCGACTTAATGGATGACCAAGTAGATGTAGATGAAAAAGGCGGTACAATGCGTCTTGGCGTATATCCATGTAAAACAGTACCTGGTACAAAAGTACATGAAGCATACGGCGAAGACTTGATTTACGAGCGCCATCGTCATCGTTGGGAATTCAACAATGCCTATCGTCAACAATTGACAGATGCAGGCTTGATTATCTCTGGTACATCCCCTGATAATCGTCTAGTAGAATGCGTTGAAGTAGCTGATCATCCTTGGTTCGTAGGCGTACAATTCCACCCAGAATTGAAATCTCGTCCAAACAATGCACATCCATTGTTCAAAGGATTTGTGAAAGCGGCCATTGAGAATAAAAAATAAGACATAGTGAGTATGTAACATAGAAAGGACTGTAACAGAATACAATAGATTCTGGGTGCAGTCCTTTTGTACTATATAATAGATTTTATTCGTATTGTGTATATATCTAAATAAAAAACACATTAGTCTATTGACAAGCGACTGGAAATACTATAGAATAGTCTTCAGTTACATAAAGCAAATGCGATGAACAGGTATAAAGATATAGTTAGTTGCTTTCAGAGAGCTACTGGTTGGTGCGAAGTAGTAGAACGGTTATATTGAAACTCCCCTGTGAGCAGCGATGGTGAAATCAAGTAGTCATCGACGGTAGTTCCGTTATAACTGTGAGAACCAACTAGGGTGGGACCGTGTTATTGAAATGATAATGCCCCTTGATGTGCGCTGCACATTGAGGGGCTTTTTTTATCATAGGTTGATTAGTGTTTCTTACATTTTACGATGAGATCTGTATAAGGTATACAGTACAAGTAGACTCTATTAGAATGTTCTGATAGTTGTAAGCATAGCTTACTAGCAGTAGAATATGCGGTTGGTTGTGAACAAATCGCTACACAAGATAGAGAAAAATCTGTGATGTAGTATTACTAGAACTATAGTATGTAAGATGTAAAAACCTCTATGAAACCAATACGCTACATATAACGCCCCTAGGGATGCATAGTCATCTCTGGGGGTGTTTTTTATTTTTAGAAAGAGGAACAATCATGGATAACAGAATTTATTTTTTTGATACTACACTACGCGATGGGGAACAAACACCAGGTGTGTCCCTTCAAACACCAGAAAAAGTAGAAATTGCACAAGCTCTTGTACGCCTTGGATTAGATGTCATCGAAGCGGGGTTCCCAGCAGCATCGGAAGGTGACTTTGAAGCAGTATCTACGATTGCGAGAGAGGTACGTGGATGTACGATCGCAGCCCTTGCTCGATCCAACGAAAATGACGTGACAAGAGCAGCAGAGGCGCTAGCTAGTGCAGAGCGCAGTCGTCTTCATGTGTTTATTGCTACAAGCGATATTCACCTAGAATACAAATTAAAGAAAACTCGTGAAGAAGTACTAGCGATAGTAAAACATATCCTTGAGTTTGCGAAAGGTAAATTTGATGAAATCGAGTTCTCCGCAGAAGATGCATCTCGTACAGATTTAGAGTATTTATGCCGTGTCTTTGAAGTGGCTATCGAAGGTGGAGCTTCTATCTTGAATGTGCCAGATACAGTAGGGTATATGACTCCAGAAGAGTTTGGAAATCGTATTCGCTACATTAAAGAGCATACGAAAGGTATCGAAAAAGCAATCATCAGTGTACATTGTCACAATGACTTAGGTCTTGCGAATGCCAATACGTTGGCAGCTATCGAAGCTGGGGCTCGTCAAGTAGAATGTACTATGAATGGCTTAGGAGAACGAGCTGGTAATGTGGCTATCGAAGAAGTAGTAATGGCCGTTAAAACACGTCATGACCACTATCCATTTGATGTACACATCAACACACCACTATTTACACGTACTAGCAAATTGGTGAGCAAACTTTGCGGAGTTGCCGTATCTCCTAATAAAGCTATCGTCGGAGCGAATGCCTTCGCTCATGAGTCTGGTATTCATCAACATGGTATGTTGAATAATCCAACTACCTATGAAATCATGACACCAGCTAGTGTAGGAGCGGAAAAAACGTCCATCGTATTAGGTAAACATTCTGGTCGTCATGCCTTTGAAGATCATCTAGTGAATTTAGGCTTTCAGTTAGAAGAAGAACGAGTGAATGAGCTATTTGTGCAGTTTAAAGCCTTAGCAGATAAGAAAAAACAAGTTTACGATGAAGATATCTACGCTTTGGTGATGGATACTATGCATCACGAACAAGCATTCCACGTGGTACAACATGATTACCATTCCGATCAAAATGGATACGTTCTTGCTAGCATTCGTGTGTTAACTCCGAATGGGGAACGTATGGACGCCGCTGTTGGTGATGGTCCAGTAGATGCTTCTTTCAGAGCTATCGAACGGTTAGTGAACACACCATTTGTATTGGAAGATTTCCAAATCCGTTCCGTAACAGTGGGTAAGGATGCCCTTGGTGAGGCGGTTGTGAAAGTCAACTATAATGGCCGCAGATTCCAAGGCCGTGGGGTGAGCACAGATATCGTAAAATCTAGTGTAAACGCCTATATCAACGCAGTGAATGCTATTTATTTAGCAAAAGAATTAGAACAAGAGTTTGGAAACCAGGAGGGTTAATGTCATGGGTATGACCATAACAGAAAAAAATATGGCTCGTCACGCAGGGCTAGCAGAAGTAAAAGCAGGTCAAATGATTGAGTGTCAATTAGATTTCATCTTGATGAACGATATTACATTTCCGCCAGCGAAAAAAGAGTTTGAAAAAATCGGTAAGCCTGTATTCGATGCAGACCGCATCTATTTAGTACCAGACCATTTTACACCGAATAAAGATATTAAATCCGCTACACAAGCCAAAGTGATGCGTGATTTTGTACGACAACATAAGATTACGCACTATTTTGAAGTAGGGCGTATGGGTATCGAGCACGTATTATTACCAGAACAAGGTTTGATTGGACCAGGGGAAATGATCATCGGCGCCGACTCTCACACTTGTACGTACGGTGCATTGAATGCGTTTGCTACCGGCGTTGGTTCTACAGATGCTGGGGTTGCTATGGCAGAAGGTAAAACTTGGTTCAAAGTGCCAGAAACGATCAAAGTCGTGTTAGAAGGGAAACCTGCCAAATGGATTTCCGGTAAAGATATTGTGTTGGACTTAATCGGTAAAATCGGTGTGGATGGAGCTCGTTATAAAGCTCTAGAGTTCCATGGTTCTGGTGTGCAGTACATGACGATGGCAGACCGTTTGACCATCTGTAACATGGCCATCGAAGCAGGCGGTAAATGTGGTGTATTTCCATACGATGCAGTGACAGAGGAGTATATCCAAGGTCGCATCACACGTCCTATCGAACCGATTGCAGCAGACGAAGATGCAGATTATTGCCAAGTAGTGACCATCCAATTAGATGAATTAACACCAGTGGTGGCGTACCCACATCTTCCTTCCAATACACATTACATGAAAGACATTGTGAAAGAAGACCGTATTCAAATCGACCAAGTCATCATCGGTTCTTGTACGAATGGACGCTTTGAAGATTTAGAAATGTGCGCAGAAATTTTTAAAGATCGCAAGGTGGCGGACTTCGTGCGTTGCATTGTCATCCCAGGGTCCCAAGATGTATATAACCAAGCTGTAAAAGCAGGATTAATGGATATCTTCATCGAAGCAGGCTGTGCTGTAAGTACGCCAACATGTGGTCCTTGCTTAGGTGGTTACATGGGTATCATGGCAGAGGGAGAACGTACCGTGTCTACCACAAACCGTAACTTCCGTGGTCGTATGGGACACGTGGACAGTGAAGTATATTTGGCAAGTCCCTATGTGGCGGCAGCAAGTGCAGTAGCAGGGTATTTAGCAAGCCCTGAGGAGGTATAATATGGCAGACTTTCAAGGAACAATTTGGCGCTACGGCGACAATGTAGATACAGACGTAATCATCCCAGCACGCTATTTGGCAATCGCGGATATGGCGGAATTAGCAGAACATGCTATGGAAGACATTGATACGACTTTTGCACCGAATGTGAAAGCTGGTGAAATTATGGTGGCTGGTAAAAACTTTGGTTGTGGTTCCTCTCGTGAACATGCGCCAGCAGTGATTAAAGAAAAAGGTATTTCTTGCATCGTAGCAGATAGCTTTGCTCGTATCTTTTTCCGCAATGCTATCAACATCGGTTTACCAGTAATCGAAATTGGTGATGCAGTAGACCGCATTCAAGAAGGTCACGAAATCGCTGTGGAAATGGCCACAGGTGTTGTCCATAATGTGACAACTGGTGAAAGCTATCAAGGAACGGCACTACCACAATTTGTGCAAAATATTGCCAAAGCAGGTGGACTGGTGAATTTTGCAAAAACAAGACAGGAGTAATATGATGAGTGAAAAACAAATTGTCCTAATTGCTGGTGACGGCATTGGGGAAGAGATAACAAATTCGGCACGCGCTGTGGTGGATGCAGCCTTTGCCAAAGCTGGTGTAACAGCAAACTGGATTGAGAAAAAAGCAGGTGGTGCGGCCATCGATGCCTTCGGTGAACCATTGCCACAAGATACCATCGATGCATGCCAAGCAGCAGATGCTGTATTATTAGGCGCTGTAGGCGGCCCTAAATGGGATGATGTAGATCCGTCCATCCGCCCAGAAAAAGCCATCCTTGGTTTACGCAAAGCATTGGGCTTGTTCTGTAACTTGCGCCCAGTGAAAATCTATCCAGCATTGCGTGAATTTTCTCCGTTGAAACCAGAATTGGTAGAAAGCGTTGACTTTGTCATCGTTCGTGAATTAACAGGCGGCATCTATTTTGGGGAACGGGAAGAAGCACAAGGGGAAGGCCCAACAGAGTTTGCTTGGGACAAAGAGACCTATGCTCGTTATGAAGTAGAACGCATCATGGATGTAGCTGTGGAAACAGCTCGTAAACGATCTGGCAAAGTGGTGAGCGTAGATAAAGCTAATGTATTGGCGTCTTCTCGTTTATGGAGAAAAATTGCGAAAGAAAAAGCAGAAGCGAATCCAGATATCAATATGGATTACTACTATGTAGATAACACAGCTATGCAATTGGTAACAAACCCAGGTCAATTTGATGTCCTAGTGACAACGAACTTATTTGGAGATATCTTGAGCGATGAAGGGGCTGTTATCTCTGGATCTCTTGGTTTATTGCCATCTGCTTCCATTGGTACAGGCACTTCTTTGTATGAACCAATCCATGGATCGGCACCAGATATTGCAGGACAAGGGATTGCCAATCCATTAGGCACTATTTTGTCTGCTGCTATGATGTGTCGTTACTCCTTGGACTTGCCAGAAGTAGCAGATTCCATCGAACAAGCAGTGACAGCTGTTCTTGATGCAGGCTATCGTACAGGGGATATGTACCGTGAAGGATTTACAAAAGTAAATACACAAGGCATGACTGACGCTGTCATAGCGCACTTAGGATAAGCTTTATCTTGAGGAGATAGCCTTTATATAGCAAATGAAAGAATGCCATACACTCCTCCACAAATTTACGTTTCACTGAGATTTGCTCCGGAGTATATGGCATTCTTTTTCGTTTGTGAAATTTAGATCTCCGCCTATATATAAGCATCGACCCTAGCCTAAGTGCGCTATGGTGGGGCTCTAGGGGAAAATACAGTAAGGTAAACAAGAAAAGCCGAGATATAGCTCGGCTGATACTGCAAATTAGTATATCCATGGTGGGGCGCACCATACTTATGGGCTGCTTTTGCGGATATACTAACCATATTCTAGTATAGGTGCATCTATATACAAACTATACTTTGTATTTAAGTTTTAACATAGATTTTGTATAATATAGTACATATATTATACAAAATCCATGTAGTAATAGGAGGGTTTCCCATGGCAGATGAAAGAGTTACAGATTTAGACTTTGCACACTCTGTGCTAGGCTATACAGGTGTACCTGGGGCCTATGCCTATGAAGTGTTACAGAATGTACTTTCAAAATATATAGAAAAGGGCGGCTCCGTGGAAGGACAACGGATTGAGCGTTGTCAAAGTCATCGAGAGCTCGTACAGGCTGTTCACGAAGGGCGCATCGATTATGCTATATTGCCTATTGAAAACTCCATCGTTGGGGAAGTGCGAGATAGTACGGATTTGATCAAAGATAAGAATATCCACATCGTAGGAGAAGTGCGACATCGTATTAGCCATAGTTTGCTGGGGATACCGGGGGCTAGCCTTGACACGATTCAAGAAGTGTACTCCCACGAGCAAGCACTCATGCAGTGTTCGCAATTTTTGGCGACACACAGTTCGTGGCAACTAGGTCCTATGAACAATACCGCTATGAGTGCGAAATATGTAAGCGATACCCAGGATATAACGAAAGCGTGTATTGCCAATGCATCCGCTAAAGAACTATATGGACTCACATTATTGGCGCCAGACATTGCGAACTTTAAGGAAAACTTTACACGATTCTTCATTATTACCCACAAGGATGTAGTGATTCATGATGCACATAAGTTAAGTATCATTGTACAAACACCGAATACGCCAGGGGCACTAGTAAAAGTGTTACGAGTCTTCGAAAATCATCAGCTGAACATGGTGAATATCAAGTCACGACCATGTATGCACACGCCGTGGGAGTACTTTTTCTACATTGATATAGAAGGGGAAGGCCGTGAAGCAGAAGTACAACAAGCTTTAACAGAAGTGCGAGAACTGTCCAATTACTTGCAAGTGTTAGGACATTATAAAATCTATGATGTACTGTGAGGGTTCAATCAGAACTTTGCTGCTATAGAATGCTAATATAGAGACATAATGTTTTGGGATTTCTAGATGTTGTAATGATAGATAGTATAAGAGGAGTAATTTAAAAGTTTGATGAAGTTTGGATTTACCCCCTTGCCCACAGAAATAGAGGTATGATACTATATTCCTATGAATCATATAGAAATATGTAGATATACTATGTAGATATACTATATAGATGTATTGTGCAGACATATTATACTAATGTACTATGCAAATCTAGTATAGGCGATCGCCAATTTCTATATGAGTATCAAGAATGTGAAATTTGAGTAAGGAGACATAGTATGAAACGAAGCATTATTTCTTTTTTAGTAGGCGTAATCGTGACAGGTTGTGCAATGGGGTGGTTTTGGTATCACGATCGTGAACAGTATACACGTGCTATTCCAGCTGTAAAAGGGTCAGTCCAAGTAGCGCCAGTGGTGAATGGGACACCAGCAGGAACGACAAATAATGCTATACAACAAACTGGAGCTGTAGCGCCACAAGCAACGCAGCAACAAGTACAAATTACGCAAGAAAAAGCGATGGAAATCTTTAAAATAGCATACCCTGACTATCGAATTGAAAAAGTTAAGTTCGATACAGATCATGGTCGTGCTCATTATGAAATCGATGGGGAAACCTTAACACGGGAAGTAGAAATTAAAATCGACGCTGTTACTGGGGAGATCTTCCAAGTTAAAGAAGGGCATTAATAGTTTTTATTTTAAATACGATAGTCTCACTTTATATGCAAGCACATAACTTTACATAGTGATGAATTATAATATGGGACTATATCATAATTGCAACACATCTATCGTAATAAAGAATGATTATGGTTTGTAAATTCCCTTGTAGTATCATTAGGCGTATGTTATTATATAAGCATATCGAAGGATATAGATATAGATTAAGTAATGGAATAAGATATATAAGTTATACAAGGAGAATACAATGAAACGATTTATTATGGCAATATTAGTGGCAATTATCAGTACATCTAGCGTGATGGGTGCCGTTTGGTCCCAAGACCGCGTACAACATACAGGATCAACATCGACTATGAAAGCATCTGCACAAGCGGCGCAAAGTGATACAGTAGTACCGAAACGTACAGGCAATACAGAGTTCAAACAAACAACGACTGTAGTACCTGTACAAGCGAACCAACCGGTGTACCGCGCACAAGATAACACTGTGGTACCGAAACGAGTGGGCAATACATTGCAAGCGACTACTGTTGTGCCAGTACAAATTGCAGAATAATACCTAGTGATGGATTCCTATGATATAGAACATATTGGATACCACTATAGAATACCTAACCTAAGTTTTGGGTTAGGTATTTTTTTGCTTCTATGGATAGAGTTTTAATAGCTAAGTAGTATTATGTATAGGATACTTGGTACCTGTATTGGTAGTCATCATAGTATGGGTAATGAATACGAGGTATCATAAACTAAATCCATAGAATATTCGCAAAAATTAGGATACTTTGCTATAATTAAATTGATCACATTGAATATAAGAAATGTTATGACCTTATAGATTAGATTGTTCTATGCAGAAAATATAAGAGAGGAATTATAAATGAAGTTAAACCAAAACACATCGATTACAAAAGAAGAAACAGAGGTAATCGAACACTTAAAAAATTCCTATAATGAATTAGTGTATCCATCTAAATCTTTTGGGGTTACCTCCATTAATAGTTTAGAAGCAAAGGCAAAATTGTGGGGGTTAAATCCAGTTCCAGCTAAAGAGGCTCGCGTGTTAGAACTAGGTTGTTCTATGGGTGGGAATATCATTGGGCAGGCTGTGTATCACCAAGGGGCTACTTTTGTAGGGGTTGATCTTAGCGAATCTCAAATTGAAATTGGTAACGAAATCATCAACGCTATGGATCTAAAAAATGTAAAATTAGTAGAACAAGATATTCTAAAAATTGACAAAGACTTTGGAACCTTTGATTATATTATCGTTCATGGGATTTGGTCTTGGGTGCCAGATGTGGTAAAAGATAAAATTTTAGAAATCTGTAATGTAAACTTGTCCGAACGTGGAGTAGCCTACATTTCTTATAACGTATACCCAGGTTGGCATCGATTGAATCAAGTTCGTGAAATGATGATGTTTGCCACACAAAATGATCAAGGTATGGATTTATTAGAACGTACAGAAAAAGGAATTTCCTTTGTACATCATATGAATGAGCTTATTAAAGAGTCTAAAGATCTTGTTCCTACCTTGGAGTGGAAAACAAATAGCTTTGATTCGGCATTGGATCACAAAACCTATTATATTGCTCATGAATATTTAGAACCTATCAATGATCCGGTATATGTGAGTGATTTCATTAAGAGAGCTAAAAACTATAACATGGTATATGTAGCAGATACAGATTTCCAATTGTCGGCGATTACTTGGATGAAACAAGAACGTAGGAAATTAATTAATACTATGTCAGGTGGAGATTGGAATACAAAGGAACAAATTCTAGATTTTTATTATGACACACAATTCCGTCGTTCCCTATTATGCCATGAGTCGCAAGCTCATTTACTACGTCATAATGAAGAGTTTTTAATTGAAACTATAGATTCTTTGTATTTTGGTATGGTTAATAAAGGTAAAGAGTTGAAGGATACTGACAATGCTATAGAGCAAGCCATTGTAAATCAATGCCGAAAAGGAGAATTCTTTGATGTCGCAGATTGTAAAGCAGAACTGGAACGATTGCAGAATGGTGTAGAATACAATGAAATAGAATTATACAGTATGCTCATTCGTTTCTTGTTATGTGGATTCATTGTACCTGTGACGGAGAAAAAAGAAATTACTACATTCCAAGAAGGTATGTCCACAGTGCCAAAAGAGATGGCTAATTATGTACAAACTGTTGTGGATAGAGGCGGTGATAAGTTCATTAATATCTCCGACTTATACAACGACAGCATCACTGGATTTAACTCTGGACATGTGCTGATGATGAAAGAGTTAGAAACACCAAAAACATTAGAAGAACTCTATGTACTGGCAGATGAAAAGTTAAAAGTAAATGAAACAGAATCATCTGGAAAAGTGGTAGAAATAGCTGGTCGTACCGTTGTAGATGGTGTTTTAGATGATTTGGGCCGTCTTGGATTCCTGTGTAATAAGTAGATGGATGTATGTCTGCTTAGATGGTAGATGTAGCTTTTCCTATTAAAAAGAGCTGTACTAGCATGTCTATGTGACATGTAAGTACAGCTCTTTTGTTGTGCTAGAGAATATACAAAGGACAGGACATTCATAATGATGTGTATACAACGGGGGGAATCGCGTAGCGATCCCCCCCTTGTGTATGGTGTTATTGTAATTTTTCTAATAAGGTTAATAAGAATTTAGATACTGTATCTACTGCTGGCAAGTGTAACCGTTCTTTTGGAGTATGAGCGCCTAAGATAGTAGGACCAAAGCTAATCATTTGTGTATTCGGCAATTGTGCTTTTAATAAGCCACATTCAAGGCCTGCATGCACGGCTGTTACATGAGGTTCTACACCGATTACCTCTTTGTATAGAGCAATCGCTTGTTCTTCTAAACGGCTACCACGTTCGTATTCCCAAGCTGGGTAACGACCTTGCTCGGAAGCCGTGAAGCCATGTGCTTTTGCCAATGTCATGATGCGGTCACGTAGGTAAGCTAGTTGACTCATAGTCAAGCTACGTACGGAGATAAGAATATCTAATTGTGTGTCATTATCTTCGACGATAGCGATATTGTTACTGGTATCTACTAAGCCCTCTAACTTTTTACTCATACCAAATACACCATGAGGTGCTAAGTATAAGAATTGCAAGAAGGTGTGTGCTTGTGCATCGCTATAGATCGTAGCAGGTGTGTCACAAGGAGTGACTTTCACTTGTAGATTTGGATCTTGTGGAGATAATTCGTGACGAATGATCTCAGCGTTGCCTTGAATATGAGCTTGTAATGCATCTGCATCAGAAGGTTGGCAAAGAATAGTTGCCTCTGCAAAGCGAGGAATCGCATTATGTTTAGAACCACCTGTAAAATGGCTTAAAGAAATAGGGGATTCTTGTTGTGCTTCCACTAATAAGCGAGCTAGGATTGTCACAGCATTACCAAGTTGTTCACCAATTTCAATGCCGGAGTGACCACCATGAAGTCCATCTACGGAGACTTTCAAAGCAGTTAATCCAGCTGGTGTTGGTACAGCGTTCGTTGGTAAGGTAAGGTCCAAACGACAGCCCCCAGCACAGGCTACAATAAATTCATGTTCTTGTTCTGTATCGATATTGAGCAAATATTGTCCGTGTAGGCGGTCACCTTTCACAGCCATAGCACCATTCATACCTGTTTCTTCATTAGTAGTAAATAGGCATTCTAAAGGTCCATGCGGGATAGTTGGATCATCTAGCACGGCCAGTGCCATCGCCACAGCGATGCCATTATCGGCACCTAGAGTAGTTTCGTTGGCGTGTAACCATTCATCTTCTTCAATCAGCTCGATCGGGTCCTTGAAAAAATCGTGAGTGGATGTGTCAGATTTTTCTGCCACCATATCGATATGACCTTGTAAAATGATGGATGGATGATTTTCATAGCCAGCAGTTGCATTAGCGCGAATGATGACATTTAATTCTTCGTCTTGTTCTGCTTTCAAACCTCTATCTTTGGCAAATTGCATTAGAAAATCGCTAATACCCTGCTCATTGCCAGATTCACGAGGGATTTGACTGATTTCACGGAACCAGTGTAATACATTAGTTGTATAGTTAGTATGTGTCATAATAAACCCTTTCTTAGGATGGATGAAATATTCAATAAAATAACTATACTCTATTAGCCGTAAGGGGTCAATATAAGAATAAACGATTCTTTTATGATGAAAGTCTATGTCAATGGTATGCCAAGGAATGCTATAATAAGAATAGTGATTTCAAAGGAGGTTATCACATGAAGGATACAAAGATTATGATTATAGGCACAGGAGGTACCATTGCAGGTACAGGAAATGGGTCTAGTGCATTAACGGAATATAGAGCGGGATCGATTGGTATAGATGATTTGATGCAGGCTGTGCCTGCCTTGAATGAGTATGGTCCTTTTGAAAGTGTGCAATTCTCTAATATAGATAGTTCTGAAATGAGCCCTTATCGTTGGGTACGGTTAGCATTACTTGTGAATGAAGTGGCTGAGCGAGATGATATAGGTGGTATTGTTATTACCCACGGCACAGATACGATGGAGGAAACTGCGTATTTCTTGCAATTGACAGTACATACGAAGAAACCGGTTGTGATGACTGGTTCCATGCGTCCTGCAACAGCACTTAGTGCTGATGGTCCGGTGAATTTGCTGCAAGCAGTGCAAGTGGCGCGCAGTGAAAGTGCTATTCACCAAGGTGTTCTTGTGGTGATGAATGGATACATTGATAGCGGTAGAGAGGTAGCAAAGTTACATACCACCGATGTGGCTACCTTTGGAAATGCCCAATTAGGTCATATGGGGTGCATACAAAATGGAAAGGCTTATTTTTACTATACTCCATGTCGTAAGCATACAAGTGACAGCGAATTTATTTTGCGTGAAGAAGTGGAATTGCCACAAGTGGGAATTGTGAATCTCTATGGAGGTATGGATACAGAAATACTAACTATGGTAGCAAGTCGCTCACAAGGGTTAATTGTGGGTGGTTTTGGGCATGGCACATTGCCACAGGCTGTACGAGATACGCTCAAAAAAATTACCATTCCCAAAGTACGATCATCTCGCATTGGAAATGGTATTGTGTCCAGTAATTCATCAGATGTAAAAGAAGGCTTTATCGTTAGCGATTCCTTGTCACCTGTGAAAGCTAGAATACTTTTAATGTTGGCGTTACAACAAGAACGAAGTCGAGAAGATTTAGAGAACTTATTTGCACTCTATTAAATCTTCTCTTGTTGTGCTATGCAGATTACGGCGATTTAGGTTAATAGAATGGTAGCAAAAAAGCTCGTATATTTATAGATCCAAGGTAGCTGTGTTTTCTAATGCTTTTTCTATAGCACTTCGCACGGCTTTAGCTAAGGTGTCACCAAATTGGGAGAAGGTTCCTGTATCTGTCAGGAGCTCTCCATTTGGATCGATGGTCATGATGACGCCATCTGTGGATGTACCAGTGGCAGGCTGATTAGATAGAACGCTAGTGATTCCTATAGATTGAAGTGCCACCGTTTTGGCTTCGGTAATTGTGAGAAGTGATTTTGTGAGAGCCCCATCGGTGAGGGCGCAATTGGTAAATACTAATAAGTTGATGGTGCCTCCAGTATGGAAGGCGCCATCTTTTTCGTAGTACGTATAGCCATCTCCTGCTCGATGCGCTGTTTTTTCAACACCAGCGGTGGCAATGATTTCTACGATGATAGTTCCTTCTTGGTAACATACATAGGCATGTCGATTCATAGAGGCAGTGGTTAGTAAAGCGGTACAGAAATGGATGGGTAAGTCTAATTGAACGCACTCTTTTGCTAAATAGTCAGAGGTAGAACCACCAGGTAATTCACTTTCATTATTGACGAAAAAAGTTAATTGCTGATTGCGTACTGCCATGACATGGTGCAGGCCACCGTTGAAAGGGCTCGTGCTGATGGCATAATAGGGCATATTATAGGTCACGGTAATGGCTGAACTATGGATGTCCACGTAGCCACCACTACGTAGTGTAGTAGGAACCTTGTATTGATTGTAATTGGGCATATATCCTCCTAGTAAGTAACATGTTATTTTATATAGTTATAGTACCATAAAAAGAACTAGGATAGTATAATAGATTATATAATCATTGAGGAGGAGTCTATTATGGAAGAGAGTCATTTTTTTGCGCTATTGCAGCGTATGAAATATATTCAGCGCTGGAGCTTAATGCGCAATACAGAAGTAGAAAACTTACAAGGTCATAGTTTGGAAACAGCTATGATTGCGCACCAGTTAGGTGTGTTACGGAATACCTATTTTGATGGGGCTGTGGATGTGAACCGATTAGCGGTATTGGCTATGTATCACGATGTGAGTGAAGTTTTTACAGGAGATATGCCGACACCGGTAAAATATTTTAATCCTAAGTTGCGTGCCCTCTATGGGGAAGTAGAACAGTTGGCAAATGAAACTTTGTGGCACACATTACCAGAAGAGGTTCAACCGTGCTATGAGGAAGCTTTATTAGGTATCTCTGATGAATATGCAGTCTTAATAAAAGCAGCAGATACGATGTCAGCATTTATGAAATGCGTCACAGAAAAAGCTGCTGGTAATGATGAATTTAATGCAGCCTATGACAGTATTTATAAACGTTTGCAGGATATGAATTTACCAGAGGTGAATTTATTTTTGAAAGTTTATGTTCCGAGCTTGACGAAGTCTTTAGATGAAATGAATGTGTCTTTTGCAAAGTAAGAGTGTACTTATTACTTTTCATGTATGCAAAGGACATGTTACCTATATGAGTACAACTATAGAGGCTTTAAAGGTGTCTAAAAAGAACCCTGGGATTGTTATTAAGGGGAACCTGTACTATCTCTAGAAAATATAGAGGGTTTATAGTTTGTCATATTGACGTCATTACATACTTTCACGTATACTAATATTATATAGATAATGACTAAGAAGAGGAAAAATCTTTTGAACGCATCACAGAGAGCATTGGGTTGGTGGAACAATGCATGTAATAGAAAGAGGGTAGCCTCGGAGTTGGCATGGTGAACTAGAGTAAGTGTGCCCGCTGATCAGCGTTAACGATAATGAGTGATTGCTACGGCAATAATCTAGGTGGTACCGCGGAAGTATAGACCCTTTCGTCCTATAGGACGAGGGGGTCTTTTTGTATATACTAAAGAATATCTATCATTTTTGCGACTTTACAAGTTTACCATAGAAATATGCTAATTGAAGTGTAGGAATGTAAAGATATATTTGAACTAGGAGGACATATGAAGGAATATAAAAATCTCACAACTTACAATCCAAAAGAGATTGAGCAACAATGGTATACATATTGGGAAGAGAAAGGGTACTTTCATGAGGAAGTGGACACAAATAAAGAGCCTTTCAGCATTGTGTTACCGCCACCAAATGTAACAGGTCAATTGCACATGGGTCATGCCCTTGATAACACCTTGCAAGATATTTTGATTCGTACGAAACGTATGCAAGGCTACAACGTGTTGTGGATGCCTGGTACAGACCATGCAGGGATTGCAACGCAAGTAAAAGTAGAAGAAAATATCATGAAAACAGAGGGAAAATCTCGTCATGATTTAGGTCGTGAAGAGTTCTTGAAACGTGTATGGGAGTGGAAACAAGAGTACGGTAGCACCATCGTAAAACAAATCCGTAGTTTAGGTGCTTCTTGTGACTGGACGAGAGAGCGTTTTACCTTGGATGAAGGTTACCATGAAGCAGTATTAAAAGTATTCGTAGAGTTATACGAAAAAGGTTTAATCTATCGTGGAGAACGCATCACTAACTGGTGCCCTAATTGTTTGACAGCTTTATCCGATATCGAAGTAGAACACGAAGATGAAAATGGTCATTTATGGCATATTAAATATCCTGTGATCGGGGAAGAAGATGTATTTTTAACAGTAGCTACCACACGCCCTGAAACGATGTTTGGTGACGTAGCCGTAGCGGTGAACCCTAACGACGAGCGCTATGCCCATTTAGTAGGCAAAGAATTATTGCTTCCATTCGTGAATCGGCATATCCCAATCATTGCTGATGAATACGTAGATCAATCTTTCGGTACTGGTTGCGTAAAAATCACTCCAGCTCATGACCCTAATGACTTTGAAATGGGACAACGCCATAACTTAGAAAGTATCGTGGTGATGAACCCAGATGGCACCATGAATGCAGGAGCAGGTCACTTTGTGAACATGCCTCGTGAATTAGCGCGTAAACAAGTAGTAGCAGAACTTGAGGCGCAAGGTTTATTAGAAAAAGTGGAAGAACATGGGCATAGTGTAGGTCATTGTTCTCGTTGTAACACGACAGTAGAACCTATGGTGTCGAAACAGTGGTTCGTATCTATGGAGCCATTGGCAAAACCTGCCTTAGAAGTGGTACGTGATAAATCTATTGAATTTGTACCAGAACGTTTTACTAAAACATATACCAACTGGTTAGAGTCTATTCGTGATTGGTGTATTTCTCGTCAATTGTGGTGGGGACATCGTATCCCAGCGTGGTACTGTCAAGATTGTGGGGAAACGATTGTAACGACAGAAACATTGACAGAATGTCCACATTGCCATGGCAAAGTAGAACAAGATCCAGACGTACTAGATACATGGTTCAGCTCCGCTTTATGGCCATTTGCCACAATGGGTTGGCCTGACAATACAGAGGAAGTGAAACATTGGTATCCAACTAGCGTCATGGTAACAGGGTATGACATTATCTTCTTCTGGGTAGCTCGTATGATTTTTATGGGCTTAGAATTTAAAGAAGAAATTCCTTTCAAACACGTATTCATTCATGGCCTAGTACGTGATAGCCAAGGTCGCAAAATGAGTAAATCCTTGGGCAATGGTATCAATCCATTAGAAGTGATCGAAGAATACGGTGCCGATGCGTTGCGCTTTACCTTGGTAACAGGCAATACACCGGGGAACGATATGCGTTTTTACATGGAACGTGTGGAAGCAAACCGTAATTTCGCTAATAAAATTTGGAATGCATCCAAATTTGTGTTGATGAACTTAGAGGGCTTTGATGAAAGTTTTGTACCAAGCGCAGAAGACTACACATTGGCAGATAAATGGATTCTAGAAGAATACAATAAAACAGTCACAAACATTACGAATAACCTTGATAAATTTGAATTAGGGGAAGCAGCGAGCGCTGTATACGATTTCATTTGGAATACGTACTGCGACTGGTACATTGAATTAGCGAAACCTCGTTTGTACAACAAAGAAGGTGGCCGTGACCGTCAAACAGCTCAATACCTATTGGTATCCATTCTTCGTCATATGATGGAATTATTGCACCCATTCATGCCATTCGTAACAGAACATATTTGGCAACACTTGCCACATGAAGGGGAGAGCATCATGGTTGCTCCATGGCCAAGTACATTATCCATGGAAGGTTTCGGCTCTGCAGCGGCACATATGAATGTGATGATGGACGGCATTAAAGGTATCCGTAACATGCGTGCAGAAATGAATGTACCAATGGGCAAACGTTCTGAAGTTATCTTAGTGCCTGCTACAGAAGAATTGAAAGGTATCTTAGAAACCCATGGTGATTACTTCCATACCTTAGGTTGGGCAGAAAAAGTAACAGTACTTTCACCAGATGCGCCAAAACCAGAAAATGCTACAGTAACTGTGGTGAACGGCTTAGAAGTGTACTTGTTGTTGAAAGATTTAATTGACGCAGATAAAGAAAAAGAACGTATCGCCAAAGAACAAGCCACAGTATTGAAAGAAATCGCTCGTTTAGAAGGTAAATTGAACAACCAAGGATTCTTAGCGAAAGCCCCTGAAGCGGTAGTAGCGAAAGAAAAAGAAAAATTGGAAGAATACAAACAAAAACAACAAGCCTTGAACGAACGTGAAGAGTTCTTAAAAACATTAGCATAAGGAGATCCATCATGAATTATACGGAAGCGATTGCCTACCTAGAAGAGGTAGCCTCCTTTGGGATTCATCCAGGATTAGAACGGATTACAGCGCTATTAGAAGAGCTAGGAAATCCACAACATACATATAAAACGATCCATGTCACAGGAACGAATGGGAAAGGATCTGTATCTACCTATATTACCTATGGCTTGTATATGAGCGGACTTCGAGTGGGGACATTTACGTCCCCGCATCTGCAATCCTATACGGAGCGCATGCGTGTGAACACAGCCTGTATTACAGAAGAGGCCTTTGCTGATTTGATTGAACGTGTAAGCCATGCTGTGAAAACCATCATGGATCGCGGTGTGGAAGCACCCACACAATTTGAAATCTTAACAGCAGCGGCATTCCTATTCTTCCAAGAACAAGGTGTGGACTATGCCGTTATCGAAGTAGGCTTAGGTGGATTACTAGACTCTACGAATGTCATCACTCCAGAAGTGGCAGTAATTACAAATGTGACCATTGACCATCAAGCGTACTGTGGAGATACCGTAGAGGAGATTGCCCGCCATAAAGCAGGTATCATCAAACAAGGAGTACCTCTTGTAACAGCAGCTCAAGGGAGCGCTCTTGATGTGATCAAGGAAACGGCTCGTTCTCTAGGCGTGACCTACCATGTGTTCAATGAGGACTTTACCATCGATAGTCGCAGTGCGATGGCGATGGGACAAATGATTACTGTAAAAGATAAAGAAGGACATAAAGACATGCTCTTTACTTCTATGCATGGTATCCATCAAGCCCTGAATTTAGCATGTGCAGCAAGAGCATTGCAAATTTTGAAAGACAAAGAACAAGCAGTGAGCGAAGAAACGTACCGTGAAGGCTTAGCTCGTGCTACTTGGCCAGGACGGTTTGAAACCTTCAAAGTCCATGGCAGGACAATCATTTTAGATGGGGCTCATAATGCGAGCGGAGCAGAAGCCTTTTCTATGACTTTCAATGAACTGTATCCAGAAAAAGCGAAAACTGTGGTTTTATCAATTTTGGAAGATAAAGATGTATCCACTATGGTTAGTTATTTAGTGGGACAAAAAGACCGTGTTATTACGGTACCAGCACCAACACCACGAGGCATTGCACCGCAACAGTTGGCCAAACAAATGCCCGTCCAAGCAGATCCTATGGAGACAATCCAAGAGGGCTTAGACCATGCTATGAAAATAACTAAGGAAGGCGATATCATCGCTGTGGTGGGATCCTTATACATTCTTGGGGACGTGCAACAATGGATCGCCCAAGAAATGGGGCACTAATGGATGCCCTACGTAGACTATCTGTGGACCAATGGATAGTCTACCTCCTCTATGGAGCCACCGTGTGCATTCCTTTATTACCCATAGGTGGCAATATTCTTGTCCTTGTGGCGGGGATACTAGCATTGCTATTTGATAGGCAACGATTTTCTAGGGGCTTACATTGGCTACAATGGGCAGTTCTGGGGTTTATTCTTTGGACGGGATTTTCTATCGTTAATTCCATAAATATACAATGGTCGGCTATGAGCTGGTTCTACCATATAGGTATGTATGGCAGTATCTATTGGTTGATGACATATTATATAGATAATGAATTACGGCAGAAAGCGTTTTTGTCCTTATTTTGTATTACTGGAGTTCTCGTGTGCTTAGGTGCGGGATATCAGTATTTTTATATGACTCCGGAACATATTCATGAATGGGTGGATAATGTTCATTTTCCAGGACTCATGCGGCGCATGTATGGGACGTTACAGAACCCTAATTTATTGGGTGAGTATTTATTGTTTGTCCTATCCGTTGGTGGATTAGGAACGATACAGGTATTGAAAGCTAAAGATTGGAAACGCTTTGCTTACATGGCATTAGCAGTCATATGTATGCTACTATGTCTTGTTCTTACTTATTCGAGAGGCATGTGGCTTAGTTTGGCTATTGTTGTATTTGTGGCAGGTATTTGTGTAGAGCGAAGATTATTATATGCCCTTCTAGTAGTGCCGTTGGTGTTATTCTTTTACCATGGGGAAGTATCCAGTCGATTGTGGTCGCTCTTTAGTGGGCAAGATACATCAGTCATGCTCCGGTGGGCATTATGGGATAGCACTATGTACATGATAGAAGATTTTCCTATCTTTGGTATTGGTTGGGATGCATTTTGGATGACCTATCCAGACTATAATTATTTTATCCAAGATCCAACGGTCATAATCTATCATGCCCATAATTTGTATTTGCAAGTGGCTGCAGAAACGGGCCCGATTTCCTTGTGCTTGTTGTTAGCAATTTTATTAGGGCATAGTAGAAATATGCAAAAACAAAAGCACCTTGCCATTCCATATCGCTATAGTATGACCTTGATTACCGTAGTTGTTTTGGTAAGCGGTCTCTTTGATCATGCTTTATATAGCCAGCAAGTAAGTATGGTCTTGTGGCAACTATTAGGCTTTTCTATGAGTGTCATACGAAATAAAAATAATATAAAACTTAAAAAGTATAGAGAAGGTCTTATGACAATCTCTATACTTTTTATATGTGGTAATCATTGTGTTTAGATTGTATATTGTCTATAACAATATTTGCATACATCAATTGTTATAGAAGAGTATGAATATTGAATTAAGAAATATGAAAAATGATACTGTTGTTTTGAAGTTAAAGGAATCATCAATTATATAGCTTTGAGTGGACTAACACAGTAAAGTAAAAAACTATAACTTGGGAAATAACAAAAAAGAATAAAAGCAAATAACTGTTAGTTATGAATAATATAACACGTAGAAATGCATAAACATAAATAGAGTGTATGCATAAGAGTTGAAATATCGAAAAAAGTTGTACTACACCAACATTTATAGATATAGGTAGATAAAGGGTATAACAAAAAGTTATACTCGCATTGGATTTATCTGTTCTGTATGCCTATTATGCATATATTTGCATATATGGTTGACAATAATAAGAAAAATGAGTAGTATTTATGAGAATTAACAAATGTCACACTTTGAGTAGATATTTAATCTTATATTTCTATAACAGTTTTGTAAGTAAGAAATTTCTTTCATAATAGAAATAAAAGAATTGAATGTATAGTGTGATTGTTAGATAGCTGAATAAGTCATTCAAACTAAAGGAGATGGTAGTATGATCGACATTTTAGATCGCGTGCAAGGCGCAGCGTTGCAAGCAAAAATTACTACAGCAGAAGAAGCAGCTAAATTGATTAATCCAGGAGACCATGTAGGTATCAGTGGTTTTACACCATCTGGTTACCCTAAAGCAGTGCCATTGGCTCTAGCAAAACGCATGGAATCAGATCCTTTCCAAATTGATCTTTGGACTGGTGCATCAGTTGGTGATGAAGCAGACGGAGCATTAACTCGTGTAAACGGTATTCGTCGTCGTTTCCCATATCAAACAAATAACGATACTCGCAAAGCTTTGAATAGCCAAAAAATTCGTTATATTGATATGCACCTTAGCCAAATGGCTCAACAAATCCGGTATGGTTTCTTCGGTGACACTGACGTAGCTATCATTGAAGCGGTTTGCATCCGTGAAGATGGTGGTATCGTTCCTAGTACATCCGTTGGTAATTCTCCAACATTTGTTAGCCAAGCTAAAAAAGTTATCGTAGAAGTGAACGTATCTCAACCAATGTCTTTGGTAGGTATGCACGATATCTATGAACCACAAGATCCTCCATATCGTGAGCCATTCCCAATCAAAGCGGCTGGCGATCGTATCGGAACAGATTACATCCCATGTGATCCTGCGAAAATCGTAGCTATCGTTCCATGTGATGTACCTGACACAACTCGTCCACTAGCACCAATCGATGATGATGCAAAAGCGATGAGTCAACATTTGATTAACTTCTTCTTAGAAGAGGTAAAAGCAGGTCGTTTACCTGAAAACTTATTGCCATTACAATCTGGCGTAGGTTCTGTAGCAAATGCTGTTGTGTCTGGCTTGGCTGAAGGTCCTTTCACAAACTTATCTATTTTCACAGAAGTTATCCAAGATGGTATGTTGGACTTAATCGATGCAGGTAAAGTAACAGATTGCTCTGGTACAGCATTATCCCCATCCCCAGATGGATTGAAACGCTTCTATGACAATATTGAAAAATACAGCAAACATATTCTCTTGCGCCCACAAGAGATTTCCAATAACCCTGGATTAGCTCGTAGACTTGGTGTTATCACTATGAATACAGCGATTGAATTCGATATCTTTGGTAATGTAAACTCTACTCATATCATGGGTAGCAAAATGATGAATGGTATCGGTGGTTCCGGGGACTTCACTCGAAATGGTTATATCTCCATTTTCTGTACGAACTCTGTAGCAAAAGGCGGAGACATCAGTTCCATCGTTCCTTTTGTATCCCACATTGACCATACAGAACATGATGTACAAGTATTCTGTACAGAACAAGGTATTGCCGATGTTCGTGGTTTGGCTCCAATTGAAAGAGCATACAAAATCATTGAAAACTGTGCTCACCCAGACTACAAACAAGAATTACTTAACTACCTCGAAAGAGCTATTGAAAAGACAAATGGCGCCCATACACCTATCTTATTAGATGAAGCTCTTTCTTGGCATAAACGCTTCACTGAAACAGGAAGCATGAAAAAACAAGGTTAATTTTTTAGGAGGATGATGACATGGCTAATGACAACTTAAAAGCCAAACTTGCTGAATACGAAGCAGCGTACGCTAAAAACTGTGAGAAAGTACCTGCACGTCAAAACTTACCAGAACAACCGGTATACACACCGCTTGATTTAGAAGGTTTTGATTATGAACGTGATCTTGGATTCCCAGGATTCTATCCTTATACTCGTGGTGTACAACCTACTATGTACCGTGGCCGTTTTTGGACAATGCGTATGTATGCTGGTTTCGCAACTGCTGAAGAGTCCAATAAACGTTACCGTTACTTAATCGAGTCCGGTGCAACTGGTCTTTCTTGCGCATTCGACTTACCAACACAAATCGGTTATGACTCCGACGACGCTATGGCTGAAGGCGAAGTTGGTAAAGTAGGTGTTGCGATTGACTCCTTAAAAGATATGGAAATCTTGTTCCAAGGTATCGACTTAGGTAAAGTTTCCACTTCTATGACAATCAATGCTCCTGCATCTGTACTTCTTGCTATGTACATTGCAGTTGCTGAAAAACAAGGTGTGCCTTCCACTGAACTTCGCGGTACAATTCAAAATGATATTTTGAAAGAGTACGCAGCTCGCGGAACTTACATCTTCCCTCCAAAACCATCCATGCGTTTGATCACTAATATTTTCGAATATTGCTCTCAATATGTGCCAAAATGGAATACTATCTCCATCTCCGGTTACCATATTCGTGAAGCTGGTTCTACTGCTGCGCAAGAAATCGCTTTCACAATTGCTGATGGTATTGCATACATCGAAGCAGCTCTTAAAGCTGGCTTAGAAGTTGACGATTTCGCAGGTCGTTTATCCTTCTTCTGGAACGCACACAACAACGTATTAGAAGAAGTTGCGAAATTCCGTGCATCCCGTCGTCTATGGGCACATATCTTGAAAGAACGTTTTGGTGCTAAAAAACCTAAATCCATGATGTTACGTGTACATACTCAAACAGCTGGTTCCATGTTGACTGCACAACAAGTTGACAACAACATCGTTCGTGTTGCTCTTCAAACTGCAGCTGCTGTAATGGGTGGTACTCAATCCTTACATACTAACTCTCGTGACGAAGCATTGGCTCTTCCAACTGAAGCATCTGTACAAATCGCTCTTCGTACTCAACAAATCGTTGCTTACGAATCCGGTTTAGCTGACGTAGTTGACCCATTGGGCGGTTCCTACTATGTAGAAGCTATGACTAATGCTATTTACGAAGAAGCGAAAGCATACATCCAAAAAATCGATGAAATGGGTGGCGCTGTTGAAGCTATCGAAAAAGGTTACATCCAAAAAGAAATCCAAGAGTCTGCTTATAAATGGCAAATGGAAGTGGAATCTGGCCTTCGTACAATCGTAGGTGTTAACAAATTCCAAGTAGAAGAAAAACCAGTTGAAGGTCTTCTTCGTATCGATGCTTCTGTAGGTATCAACCAATCCAAGAAAACACAACAAGTTCGTGCAGACCGCGATCAAACAGCAGTTGATGCAGCATTAGCTGCATTAAAAGCTGGTGCAGAAGATGAATCTGTAAACTTGATGCCATTAATCTTGGCTGCCGTTAAAACATATGCTACATTAGGTGAAATTTGTAACGTATTGCGCGGCGTATTCGGTGAATACCAAGCTCATTCCACACTATAATTAATCGAACCTATTTGGAGGTATAACATCATGGCAGAAAAACGTATCAGAGTAATCGTAGCAAAACCAGGTCTTGATGGTCATGACCGTGGTGCAAAAGTAGTAGCACGCGCACTTCGCGATGCTGGTTTCGAAGTTATCTACACAGGTCTTCGTCAAACTCCAGAACAAATCGTTGAAGCAGCTCTTTCTGAAGACGTTAACGTAGTTGCGTTATCTCTTCTTTCTGGCGCACACAACACATTGTTCCCTAAAATCGTTGAAATGCTAAAAGAAAAAGGCATGGGCGATGTATTAGTAGTTGGTGGTGGCGTTATTCCTGACGCTGATATCCCTGGCTTAAAAGAAGCTGGCGTATCCGCAGTATTCACACCAGGCACTCCAACAGCTGATGTAATTGAATTCATCAAAGCTAACGTAAAATAATATACTTGAGCTAGGCTCGGGCATCTATGTTCGAGCCTAGACGTATATATAATTGGGACGGTGACAATATGGATTTAATCAAAGAACTATTAGAAGGTTCTCGTCTTGCTTTGGCACGGTCGATCACGGCTGTAGAAAATGAATACGATAATGCTATCGATATTATGAAAGCTATTTATCCACGTACTGGTAAAGCTCGTATCTTGGGTATCACAGGTGCTCCAGGAGCTGGTAAAAGTACATTGACAGATAAAGTGGTTAAGCATTATCTAGAACAAGGTAAGAGGATCGGCATCGTTGCTGTTGACCCAACCAGTCCATTCTCAGGCGGCGCTATTTTAGGTGACCGTATTCGGATGAATGATTTGACATTAAATGAAAATGTATTTATCCGTAGTATGGGTACACGTGGTAGCCTAGGTGGATTATCTAAAAAAACAGCAGATGTTGTTAAATTAATGGATGCATTTGGCATGGATCTTGTTATCATCGAAACTGTAGGTGTTGGACAATCAGAAGTAGATATCGTTAAAAATGCAGATACTACATTGGTTGTATTAGTACCAGGTTTAGGTGATGATATCCAAGCTATCAAAGCAGGTATTTTAGAGATTGGTGATGTATTCGCTATCAATAAAGCAGACCGCGATGGCTGTGATAAGCTTAATGTTGAAATTGAAATGATGCTAGACCTAGATTCTCGTGAACTTGATTGGAGACCACCAATTAAGAGAACTATCGCTAGTAAAGATGAAGGTGTTGATGAATTAGTGGAAGCACTAGATGAACACTTTGAATATCTTGAAGATAGTGGAGAATTAGCAACTCGTCGTGCAGAACGTACTCACGATGAGCTCGTGGCGATGATTAATGAACAAATCATGCGCTATGTTCACGAACATGTTGTAGAAAGTGATGCTTTCAAACAAGATGTAGCAGCTGTTAATAATAGAACTAACGACCCTTATAGTGTTGTTAACTCGGTATTGGAAAAGTCATTAAAAAGATAATAAAAAGAATGATAAAAATCTAATATCGTGGTATCATATAAGTAATCGAAGGATGATAAAAATCACTTTCGAGTTGCAGCTCATTTGAAAGGAGAGTTATTATGGCATTCAAAGTATTACAAGTAGACCACATCGGTATCGGTGTATCTGACTTAGCAGCAACAAAAGAATTTTATAAAAACGCACTTGGTATGGAACATCTACCAGAAGATGAAGTGGTTGAAGAACAAAAAGTAAAAGTAAGCTTCTTCCCTTGCGGTGATGCTGAACTTGAGTTCTTAGAATCTACAACTCCAGATGGCCCTATCGGTCGTTTTATCGAAAAAAATGGTGGCCGTAATGGTATCCAACACGTAGCACTTCGCGTTGATGACATCAAAGCAGCTATCGCTGATTTAAAAGCAAAAGGTGTTCAATTAATTGACGAAGAACCTCGCTATGGTGCTGGTGGATCTGCAATTGCATTCCTTCATCCAAAAGCTACTGGCGGTGTTTTATTAGAACTTTGCCAACGCATGAAATAATAGACTATATCCGTAATTATTCTATGGAGGTGTAAAATGGCAACAGTTCAGGAAAAAATTGAATTATTGCACAAAAAGCTGTCCACTGTAAAACAAGGTGGCGGTGAAAAACGCGTAGAAAAACAACACGCGAGCGGTAAATATACAGCTCGTGAACGTATTGAAAAATTATTCGACGATAATAGCTTCGTTGAATTGGATCAATTCGTTAAACATCGTTGTGTGAACTTCGGTCAAGAGAAAAAAGAATTACCAGGTGAAGGCGTAGTGACTGGTTACGGTACTATCGACGGACGTTTGGTATTTGCTTTTGCTCAAGATTTCACAGTAGAAGGTGGCTCCCTTGGGGAAATGCACGCTGCTAAAATCGTTAAAGCACAACGTATGGCAATGAAAATGGGCGCTCCTATTATCGGTATCAATGACTCCGGTGGAGCTCGTATTCAAGAAGCAGTAGACGCATTAGCTGGCTACGGTAAAATCTTCTTTGAAAACACTAACGCTTCTGGCGTTATCCCACAAATTTCTGTTATCATGGGACCATGTGCAGGCGGTGCTGTATATTCTCCAGCATTAACTGACTTCATTTACATGGTTAAAAATACATCTCAAATGTTCATCACTGGTCCAGCTGTTATCAAATCTGTAACAGCAGAAGAAGTAACAGCAGAAGACCTTGGTGGTGCAATGGCTCATAACAGTGTATCTGGTGTAGCTCACTTTGCAACAGAAAACGAAGATGATTGCTTAGCACAAATTCGTTACTTGTTGAGCTTCTTACCAAGCAACAATATGGAAGACACTCCATTAGTTGACACTGGTGATGACCCAGCTCGTGAAGATGAAGGTTTAAATACTTTACTTCCAGACAATCCAAATATGCCTTATGACATGTTCGATGTTATCCGTGCAACAGTCGATAATGGTGAATACTATGAAGTACAACCACACTATGCACAAAATATTATTACATGTTTCGCACGTTTTGCTGGACAAAGCGTAGGTATCATTGCTAACCAACCACGCGTAATGGCAGGTTGCTTAGACATCAATGCATCCGACAAATCTTCCCGCTTTATCCGTTTCTGTGATGCTTTCAACATCCCTGTTGTAAACTTCGTTGACGTACCGGGCTTCCTACCGGGCACAAACCAAGAATGGGGTGGCATTATTCGTCACGGTGCGAAAATGTTATATGCTTACTCTGAAGCAACAGTACCTAAAATTACTGTTATCACTCGTAAAGCATATGGTGGATCTTACCTTGCAATGTGTTCCCAAGATTTGGGTGCAGACCAAGTGTATGCATGGCCTACATCTGAAATCGCTGTAATGGGACCTGCTGGTGCAGCTAACATCATTTTCAAACGCGATGAAGATAAAGATGAAAAAACAGCTAAATATGTAGAAGAGTTCGCAACTCCATACAAAGCTGCTGAACGTGGATTCGTTGACGTAGTAATTGAACCTAAACATACTCGTCCTGCTATCATCAATGCATTAGCAATGTTGGCAAGTAAACGCGAAACCCGTGCTCCGAAAAAACACGGTAATATCCCTCTATAAGATATTAGGTAGAGGCATACTACACACTTTGCTTCTTGCATGATTCTACTATCATGGTTCTCTATTAATGAGGTGAAAGTATGACAGATAATCCGTGGCTAATTATGGCCATCAATATGACAATTGTATTCGCCGTTCTAATTTTATTAGGCGTGCTTATGCATATTATTTATCTAGTAGATCCTACAAAAAAAAGTCAACTAAGGCTGAGGTAGCAGAGGTATCATCAGCCACAGCTCCTAGTGCGGTAACTACTACTAATCATGATGAAGTGGTTGCAGCCATCGTGGCAGCAGTATGTGCGATGGGATATTCCAAATCACAAATTGCTTCCGTAAGACCGATTGTGAGCACAGGTTGGAAATTGGACGGTAGACTGCTAGGTAGGAATGTAACCAGATAGTTTGGAGGAGAACTTAATGAATAAGACTACCAACGCACAAGCTGCTAACAAAGAAACAGAAGTTGTAGCGGCTATTGTCAGTGCTATCGTTGCTATGGGCTATTCGCAAAACCAAATTGCATCCATTCGCCCTGTAGTGTCTAATTCTTGGCGACTAGCTAGTCGTTTACAGGCCCTATAAGCTAATCTAAAGCTTATGAAAAAGTTTCATTACAAATAGGTAATTCAGGAGGAAGTTATAATGAAAAAGTTCAATGTTACAGTAAACGGTACAGTTTATGAAGTAGAAGTAAATGAAGTTGGTGGCGCAGCTCCAGTGGCAGCAGCACCTAAAGCAGCAGCTCCAGCTCCTAAAGCAGCTCCAGCAGCAGCTCCAGCTCCAGCAGCGGCAGCAGCTCCAGTACCAGCAGGCGCAGAAACAGTAAAATGCCCAATGCCAGGTAAAATCTTATCCGTAGCAGTTACAGCTGGCCAAGCAGTTAAAAAAGGCGATCTTCTTTGCATCTTAGAAGCTATGAAAATGCAAAACGAAATCTACGCTCCACATGATGCAACAGTAGCTGAAGTTCGTGTAGCAGCTAACCAAACTGTAGCAACTGGCGACGCTTTAGTTGTTTTAGGCTAATCATAACTTTATACTGCTTAAACTAAACCCTTCTAGTACTAAAGGAGGAACTCCATATGGACGCTTTTCTTGTTGCACTCAACTCTGTTTGGGTGGATAGTGGTTTTATTAGTTTCACAATGGGTCATGGTATCATGATCCTTGTCGGAATTATCTTATTGTATTTAGCTTTTGCGAAAGGCTTTGAACCTCTATTATTGAGTCCAATCGCATTTGGATGTATTTTGGCTAACATTCCTAATAATGGTTTCCATGAAGGCGTTATGAACCTGATTGGCTTAGGGATTAAATATGAAATTTTCCCACCTCTTATCTTCCTAGGGGTAGGTGCTATGACTGACTTCGGTCCACTCATTGCAAATCCTAAAACATTATTATTAGGTGCAGCAGCTCAAATCGGCGTATTCGTGGCTCTTGGTGGAGCGATGATGGTTGGATTTACTGCTAAACAGGCAGCAGCTATCGGTATTATCGGTGGTGCTGACGGTCCTACATCCATTTACTTAGCTTCAAAATTAGCTCCTGAGTTATTAGGTGCTATCGCAGTAGCGGCATATTCCTATATGTCTCTTGTACCATTGATTCAACCTCCGGTTATGAAGTTATTTACAACTCAAAAAGACCGTGAAATCGTAATGGAACAATTGCGTGAAGTAACTCGTTTTGAAAAAGTTGTTTTCCCAGTAGTAGCGACAATTTCCATTTCCTTGTTGTTACCACCGATCACTTCTTTATTAGGCATGTTGATGCTTGGTAATTTATTCCGTGAATCTGGTGTAACAGCTCGTTTGGCAGATACTTCTGAAAACGCTTTAATTAACACAGTAACAATCTTCTTAGCTACTGGTACAGGTCTTACAATGACAGCAGACAGTTTCTTAAATTTAGAAACCATTAAAATTATCGTATTAGGTTTAGTTGCCTTCATCGGTGGTACCGCTGGTGGTGTTATTTTCGGTAAATTAATGTGCTGGGCAGACGGTGGTAAAACAAACCCATTGATCGGTTCTGCTGGTGTATCTGCGGTGCCAATGGCAGCCCGCGTATCGCAAGTAGTGGGTTCACAGGCAAACCCTTCGAACTTCCTATTAATGCATGCGATGGGGCCAAATGTAGCAGGTGTTATCGGTACAGCTGTAGCAGCTGGTACAATGCTTGCTATGATGAAATAATTTGTAACAGTGTCTAGGCAATCCGCCTAAAAGGGTTGCCTAGGCTATTACAGATACTTTTATGATGAACTATATAGTTTGTCTTAAAGCGCTTTAGAAATACTCAGACTTTTTTCACTTTTATTATGTATGAGGTGACGCCTATGATATTATCAGACGAAGGAAAGGTTTTTGCTTGTATTTGTATTGCGCTTTTTATTTTTATCATCACCGCACTCCTATTAGGTGAAGAGCGAAAATCTAAATGGTTTCAAAAACGAAAAACATATAGCTTTTTTCTCCGCCGTGGCCTACTTGGAGAGTGGCTACATTTTGGATACCCTTGTACAGCAGAAGGGTATGGAGTAGCGGCGATTATGTTATTTCTTATTGGCCTATCTTCCTATATTATATACGCTTTTTTTTAAAGCGCTTTGCGGCTAATAAGGAATGTATCCCTTAGGGAGGAGTTGATTCTTATGGATCCGGCTGTACAAACCTTAATTGTCCTTGGTGTAATGGCGTTATTATTTGTAACAGAAATTATTCCACTTGCAATTACGTCTATCGGTGGTGCTATGGCACTTGGTTTATTAGGTGTAATTCCAATGAAACAAGTATTTAGTGGTTTATCTGATAGTACAGTAGTTTTATTCGCAGGTATGTTTATTATTGGTGCTGCATTATTCCATACTGGTTTAGCACAAAAAATTGGTATTTCCGTTGTTAATAAAGCAGGTAAAAGTGAAAATGGTCTTATGATTGCTTTGATGCTTGTAACAGCAGGTATGTCATCTGTGCTTTCTAACACAGGTACGGCAGCAGCGTTATTGCCAGTAGTTATTGGTATTTGTGCATCTGCTAAAATCCCAGCGTCCCGTCAATTGATGCCTATGGCATTTGCAGCAGGGATTGGTGGTATCATCACTTTAGTAGGTACACCTCCTAACATCATCATCAATGGTGCATTAGGCCAAGCTAAACTACCTCAATTCGGTTTCTTTGAATTTGCATGGATTGGTATTCCTTTAACAGTTGCATTTATGATCTACATGGTAACAATTGGTAAACTTTTTTTACCTAAACATGATGGTAATGCAGATGCTGAAGTAGAACAAGAAGTAGATGCTAGTGAAATTTCTAATGATCCTAAAAAAATGTGGTACTCTGGTATTATCTTATTAGGTGTTGTATTATTCATGGCATTGTCTGATCCATTGAAAAGCATTGGTATTAACGTTCCTCTTCATGTAGCCGCTATCGTAGGTGCTATTTTAGCCGTATTAGCTGGTTGCTTAAAAGAGAAACAAGCATATCAATCGATAGATTGGGTAACTATTTTCCTATTTGCTGGCATGATGCCAGTAGCGGCCGCGATGAATGATTCTGGGGCTGGTAAAATGATTGCCAATGCAGTAGTAGGTATCATGGGTGATAACCCAAGTCCTTACTTTGCAACAGCTGTATTATTTATCTTATCTTGCGTATTAACACAATTTATGTCCAATACAGCATCTTGCGCATTGTTAGCACCAATTGGTATCTCCATTGCTCAAGCGATGGGCGCAAGCCCTCATGCAGTACTTATGGCGATTGGCGTTGCCGCATCTTGCGCATTCGCTACACCAGTAGGTACACCACCTAATACAATTGTATTAACACCTGGTAATTACAAATTTATGGATTATGTGAAAGCAGGTACTCCATTAATCCTGGTTTGCTTCATCGTAAGTCTTATCGTGATTCCAATGGTATGGCCTTTCAATATGCCATAATGTAACATACTTTGCTTAGGTATAATGTAAAATTAAATAGGTAATAGATAAGGACTGACGCAGAATCTTGTTTGCAAGATTTTGTAGTCAGTCCTTTTTATGAAAGGTATTAAAAGAAATAATCTAAAAGGATTGCATATACTTTTATAGCATGGTACATTAGTAATGCAAATAATTATTTAGAATAGTTAGGAGCTATTATAATAGTTTAATAAATAGTAGTTAATACTAGGTTTTATATACTAATAATAAGAAGGTGAATGTGTGAGACCTACATATGTAGAAATTGATACAGCACAAATACGAAGTAATTTACGGAAAATTAAAGATTGTTTACCAGAGTGGTGCACGAGTACTGCAGTGGTGAAAGCAAATGCTTATGGACATGGTAGTGTTATGGTAGGACGTATTGCCGTAGAGGAAGGGTATGAGTCGCTAGCCGTAGCTTTTCCAGAAGAGGCGATTCCTTTGCGTGAGGCAGGTATAACGGTACCTATTTATCTATTAGGTCTGACGCTGCCCCAATCCTTTGATTTAGTGATAGAAGGGCATTCTAGACCTGCTATTTGTGAATCCACAGATTTAGAAGCGTTGAATGAATGTGCTCGTCGACATGAAACAATTGTAGAGTGCGCTATTGCTGTAGATACAGGTATGCATCGTATCGGTAGTAAGCCAGATGATGTATTAGCATTTTTAGAAACAGTAGAGTCTTATGAATATTTACGAGTAGATGGATTTTTTACACACCTAGCCAATGGCGATGCTGCGGATCAAACTCATGCCAATCAACAAGTACAACAATTTCGAGATGTGGTGGAGTTAATTCGTGCCAATCGTACTGAGGATTATCGCTTTTCTTTAGCCAATAGTGCTGGATTGTTGGCAGTAAGAGATAGTTTATTTAACGATGCTCGACCAGGTATTATTCAATATGGCATTATGCCTTCCATGGATGTGCCTAATCGATTGGGATTGAAACCAGCTTTGAGTTTATATAGTAAGGTAGTACATGTACAACATTTACCCAAAGGGTCATCTATCGGTTATGGAAGTACCTATACAACGATGGCTGAGGAAACGATCGCTACTATACCTGTGGGTTATGCCGATGGATATCCTAGGGCGTTGTCTAATAAAGGCTCTGTGCTTATCCATGGTACACGCTGTCCTATAGTAGGGCGTATCTGTATGGACCAATTTATGGTGAAAGTACCAAGTCATATTACCGTAGCTCCAGGAGATGCTGTTGTGCTATTAGGACAACAAGGACAAGAGAGTATTACAGCGCTTGAATTGGCTTATTTGGTTGGGACCATTCCTTATGAAATATTCTGTAATTTCTCAGAACGGGTGCCAAGACATTATATTTAGAGGCTATCTTGTTACACCCCCCTTTTACTAGAGATATGTTGTTACATTCTCCTTTAAGCAATATAACTATAAATGTAACTACAATGATAAGATTAAGATGAATAAAAAGAATGCTCTACTTAGGTTCTCTTTGAGAGAGGCACTAGGTAGAGCATTTTTATTGTAATTTGTATGTACACTATACGTATTGTAGGCTATATAGAGTTTCTTATTTATTGGTTTTCATATATGGGAGAGCTAAATAAAGAACGTGCTGCATTTTCGATATATAAGGCTGTATTAGATTGGTTCATTGTGTATAGATGAATACCAGATACGCCTTCTGTTACAAGGTCTACGATTTGATTTAAGGCGTAGGCAAGGCCAGCATCACGAAGGGCGATTGGATCATGCTCATATTTGTCTAAAATAGCTTTAAATTTGCGTGGAATAGCGGTAGCATTGCTTGTTAATAGACGCAAAGCTTGGTTGCGGTTGATGATAGGCATTACTCCGGCTAAGATTGGTACATCAATGCCTGCTAAAGCGCATTTTTCTTGGAAATCGTAGAATACATTGTTATCTAAGAAAAATTGTGTTACTAATAGTTCACAGCCGGCATCTACTTTTTCTTTTAGAAATTTAATGTCCTGTAATTGATTGGGTGAGTCTGGATGCACTTCTGGATAGCAAGCACCAGAAATTTGGAAATGCGGAGCATAGTCTTTTACAAAATGTACGAGTTCTGAAGCATATTTGAAGTCTCCTACTGGTGGTAGGTCTTCTAAAATATCGCCACGAAGTGCCAGTAGCTTATGGATACCTAGTTGATCTAATTGATCAATAACGGAGCGCACTTGCTTTTTAGATAAATAAATAGCTGGTAAATGGGCTTTCGTAGGGATATGCAATGTATTTTGCACATAGTTGGATAACTTTATGGTTGTTTCTTCAATATTGCGTTGTTTATTACTGCAGGTAACAGAGATGAACTCTGGTTTTAGGCTTTTTAATTCATCTAATACAGTAATAATTTTTTCATCGCCTACTTGTGTGTTAGGAGGGAATATTTCGTAAGATAATGTTGGTCGTTTTTGTTGTATAGTTTCGCTCATGGCTGGTTCCTTTCATATCTGTAAAACATGTTCTTATGATACCAATTTTTTTCTATATAGACCAATTCTTAAAATATATAGTTTATTATAGGTAAAAACTATAAAATGTAATGAAAGTTAGAGTTTAGGGATATGCATATGAAATTAGCATAGAGAAAATAGGAGAATCGTATGCTATATGTATTGGAACTTTCAGTAGAAATCTATATAATAAAAGTATTCGGAATACTGCTATTGCTAGTTAGTTATAGTAGGACTTTCAGAAGAAGAGAAAAATGAGGGAATGTAATTCCTGTAGTCATAGAGTTGTGCATGTCTATTGTGCAAGAAAGGAGAAAGTGATGAGTCAATTACTAGAAGAAATTGAATCCTTGCGAGGATCCATGAAAACATTAAATGATTTTTTCTTCGACCATCCAGAACTAGGGAATGAAGAGTTTTTAGCCCATGGTAAATTAACAGATTTACTGGAAAGTGAAGGGTTTACTGTAGACCGTGAAGTGAGTGGTTTACAAACCGCATTTCGTGCTGTGTACCATGTGCAAGGAGGAGGACCGAAAATTGGACTTCTCTGCGAATATGATGCTTTAGAAGGTTTGGGTCATGCTTGTGGGCATAATCTGCAAGGGCCTTCCATCTGTGCAGCAGCTATTGGTTTACGTCGTACCTTGCAAGTGCCAGCTACCTTGGTGGTGTATGGGACACCAGCAGAGGAAACAGCATCTGGCAAATTGGTGATGGCAAAAGAAGGAGTTTTTGACGATTTAGATGTAGCTTTCATGATGCACGGTAGTGATTCTACCACGGTAGATGGCAAGTCCTTGGCGCTTAACTTGGTGAATATTAAATTCCATGGCAAATCGGCTCATGCAGCGATTGCTCCAGAAAAAGGCATCAGTGCGTTGGATGCAGTGTTATTATTCTTTAATGGTATGGAATACCTTCGTGAGCATGTACCAACAGAAGTACGTATGCATGGGATTATTACAGATGGTGGTAAGGCAGCGAATATAGTTCCAGACTATGCGTGTACACAGTGGTATATTCGTTCCTCTAGTCGCATTCGCTTAGATGAAGTAGTGGAGCGCGTGAAACAAGTGGCTCAAGGGGCAGCCTTGCAAGTGGGAGCTACTATGGAATGGGATGAAGTAAAAGCCTATGATAACAAGGTCAATGTGCAAAGCTTAAATGATTTACTCTTAAAGAATGCGGAAATCGTAGGCGCTCCAGATATTTCAGAACCGAGAAAGGTAACTGGTTCTACTGACTTTTCCAGTGTTACATTCCGCGTACCAGGAGCTTGTTTACGGGTTAAATTTGTAGGTAGAGGAGTGACTAGTCATTCTCAAGAATGGTTAGATAATGGGAAAACTCAATTAGCAGAGGATGCTATTATGTACGGAGCCAAGGGGATTGCTCTTACAGTAGAGGAAATTCTCACCACACCGGGCTTATTGGCTCAGATTCAAGAAGACTTTCAACAGTCGAAAGCAAATTATTAATTAGCCTATCTTCATAGGTAAAGGAGAAGTAGTTATGAATTTATTGTTGTGCGCTATTGTAATTTTAGGCGCAGGTACATTGGTGATTAAAAAGTTTAAAGCACAAACAGTATTGTTGTTAGGTGGCTTAATCATGATGCTAGGGGCGTACTTCCTTGGCTATACAACAGAGTTTGTAGATGCGAAAAAAGGAACAGGCATGATGTTCTTTGATGCTTTTGAGTGGATTAATAATACTACTGCAAAGGATGCAGCAGGGTTGGGTCTCATGATTATGACATGTACTGGCTTTGCTAAATACATGGATCATATTGGTGCTAGCTCTCGCTTGGTTACAACTGCGATAAAACCTTTGCAAGCGATGAAAGCTCCTTATTTAGTATTATCTTTAACATTCTTATTAAATATGTTCATGTCCTTGGTAATCCCAAGCGCATCTGGTCTAGCTATGTTGATGATGGTGACCATCTTCCCTATTTTGGTGCGTTTAGGCGTAAGCCCGGTAGGGGCAGCGGCAGCGGTAGCTACTGGCCATTTGTTGGACATTGGACCAGCCTCTGCCACAAGCTTATTAGTGTCTAAAACAGTGGGCTTAGGAGTAGAAGAATACTTCGTAGGCTATCAATTGAAAGTATACATTATCTGTGGTATTGTGACAGCTATTGCGCATTACATATGGCAACAATATATGGATAAAAAATCTGGTCATGTTCCTTCCGAAGTTGTACATACAGAACCACAAGAAGAAGTAGCAGTAGGACCTCTTGCGTATTTAATATTGCCATTCTTACCACTTGTATTTATGTTAGGATTTAGTAAATATGGTATTGCAGGCATTAAGATGAATGTTAACTTGGCTATGTTCCTAAGCTTATTCATCGCCATGATATTTGAATTGATTCGCTTACGTGATTTCCGAAAGGTAGCTGCGTCTATTCAAACTTTCTTTAAAGGTATGGGGGACCAATTTACCAATACGGTAACATTGATTGTAGCAGGGGAAACCTTTGCATTCGGCTTGACATCCTTAGGAATTGTGAATGAGTTTGTAGCATTCATTAAAACCTTCTCTATCCAAGCAGATATGGTGGGTGTTATCGTATCTGTGATTATCTTAGTATTGAGCATTGTTATGGGCTCTGGTGTAGCATCTATGTTTGCATTCTCACCATTAGTGCCAAATTTTGCTAAAGAATTAGGTGGTAATGCGATTACCATGCTACTAGGTATGCAAAATGCGGCCTCTGTTGGACGTTTGTTGAGCCCAATTAGTGCGGTTATGATTGCAGTAGCTGGTGTGGCAAATATTTCTAGTTTTGATTTAGTAAAACGAACTGCAGTGCCAGTATTGATTACATTCATTACCTCTACGATTTGTATTTTAATTTTCCATTAATGAGTGAAAGAGGCATAAGATAGGGATTGATTATAATTCCTAAGTATTTGATAGAAATTAAATATTGACGATGAGTGGTCTTTTATGTATTATAGTTGTACAAGACTATTACCCCCTGAGGGTGAATAATGGAATCGTTAATAACATGAAGTACCTAACGTGTAAGTATTCGTACCTTACTCGTTAGGTTTTTCATTCCTATGAAAGTAATGAAAAAAAGATGTACTTCATGATAGATATAGAAAAGGCCAAAACAGATGAGAATACAACAATTACAATATTTAGAAAAAATTGCAGAAAAAGGATCTATTAATGAAGCGGCTAAGGAATTATATTTATCCCAACCTAGCTTATCCAATGCGGTAAAAGAACTAGAACACGAAATGGGTGTTCAACTATTGTTGCGTACTAAGTCAGGGGTAACCTTAACCCATGATGGACGTGAATTTATGATTTATGCTCGACAAGTTCTAGATCAAATTCAATTATTAGAAGAGCGATATAAATCGAATACCAAACGAAAAGAACATTTCTTTATTTCTGCTCAACATTATGCCTTTGTGGTGCATGCTTTCGTAGAGCTTATAAAAAGTGTAGATACTGATGAATATCAATTTGGTTTGCGGGAAACAGAAACACAAAATATTTTTGAAGATTTAGCTACTTTCAAAAGTGAATTAGGTATTTTGTATTTGAACAACTTCAATCGTCAAGTGATGGAGAAATTATTTAAAGAGTATAAATTGACATTTTATCCATTATTTGAAGCGGAACCACATGTATTTTTGTGTCGTGAACATCCATTAGCGAAACAAGATAAAATTACACTAGAAGAATTAGAAGACTTCCCATACTTAAGTTATGACCAAGGGGAAGATAACTCATTCTATTTTTCAGAAGAAATTTTAAGTACTTTAGACAGAAAAATGACGATCAAAGTATCGGACCGTGCTACAATTTTTAACTTAATGGTCGGCTTAAATGGATATACCATTAGTTCTGGTATTTTGAGTCGTGAGTTAAACGATGACAAGATTATCGCTATCCCATTGGATGTAGAAGATACGATGACTATGGGGTACTTAATGCCACATATGCTAGAACCAAGTCCGATTGCGAAAAAATATTTGGAACTATTGAAAGAACATATTCGCAACTATGGTTTTGAAATAATGGAATGGAAAAAGAAATAAATTTTCTAATAGAATATGAGAAAGTGAACAGAGGTATGCTGCTGTAGGCGTACCTCTGTTTTATATTGAGAATAAATTTTAATTATGTGGTAAATAACTTGTGGTAATAAAATAACAGTCTATTATGAGATAACTGTTAACTATTGTGTTGATGAGCTTGTAAAATGCAATAAAGATATCTTATGATAACTGAAGTTTATGTCAACGTGAAATGTTGTTATAGTCTGTAAATGACGTTCTATTCTTTCAGAAAACAGTTTATAATCAAGGTATAACTTTATATTCGCCTTACTGGTGCCGCAAGGCTTAATAGGGAAGCTTGGTGAAAAGCCAACACGGTCCCGCCGCTGTAAAGGGGAGCGAAACTTCATGTAACGTCACTGGGAAACTGGGAAGGCGAAGCGTAGCGAAGATCCTGAGTCAGAAGAACTGCCGTAAGAAGCATGTCGTTAGATCCGCGAGAGACGGGTAGAGATGGTTTTGCGCTAAGTGCATACGCTAAATCATAACCTACCGTTTTCCATCGAAAACGGTTTTTCTTTTATGAATGGTAGTTATATCTTTCAGTAAAAGACTAGGTAGGGTGATGAGTTATAGGGTTGGGTAGGGTATACCCATTTTCTAATTGTTTATTTTATTTTTATGAGAGCTGCAACGATTACATAAGCTATTAGAATCTCTATGATGAGGCAAATCTCACTAGAAAAGTGGTTTGAGTAAGGGAACGTATGCCTATGTGGTCAGAGAAAGGAAGCTAGACTATGGGACAAGACAAGCATCATGAACCACAAGTTCACGAAGAACAGTTTGAGCTACCAGACGTATCGTTTGATGAGTTTTCTATCCCTACCTACGAGGAGTGGAAAACGACGGTAGAAGGTATCTTGAAAGGGAAAGATTTCCAAAAAAGTATGTATACAAAAACATACGAAGGAATTACTTTACAACCAATGTATTGGTTGAGCGACCAAGAAGGATTGACTCAAAACTTGACATATCCTGGTCGTGATAGCAATTTACGGGGAGCGAAAGCTAGTGGATATATCCATACACCTTGGACAATTGCACAACGTTGTGACGGAAAAACAATTGCTGACATGCATGACATGTTACAATTTGAATTAGATAAAGGTAGCACAGCTATCAGTTTCACGCTAGATAGTGCTACACGGAAAGGACAAGATGCTACGAAAGCTGAAGCTAAGGATGTGGCTGATGTAGGGGTATCCTTGTCCACTGTAGAAGAAGTGGAAGCTTTATTAAAAGGCATGGACTTAACTACAAAAGAATTAGATATTCGTACAGGTGCTAGTAGCGTATGCTGGGCGGCTGCTTTACATGCACTTTGCGAATCCCGAGGGGTGGATGTGAAATCCTTGTCCGGTATGATTGGGGCAGATCCAATTGGTATTTTGGCACAAGACGGTCATTTACCACGCCCTATGGATGAATATTTTGACGATATGGCACATACCATTGCTTGGGCATCTGCACATGCACCACAATTGCGCACAGTGTTGGTAGACACAGATGTGTACCATAATGGCGGTGGCAATGACGTACAAGAATTGGGCTTTGCAATGTCTACAGCTGTCACATATTTGCGTGAGATGGAACGTCGTGGTATCGATGTGAAGACATTTGCAAAACAAATTCGTTTCCATGTCAGTGTAGGAGCTAATTTCTTCATGGAAATAGCTAAACTACGTGCTATAAAAATGGTATGGGCTCAAATTATTGAACATTGTGGCGGTGATGAAGAAGCGAAGAAAATTAACTTGTTCGTAAGTACATCTCACTTTACACAAACTGTATTTGATCCATATGTAAACTTATTACGTGCTGGTTCTCAATCCTTCTCCGCAGTAGTAGGTGGTATGGATGGTATGTTTGTACGACCTCTTGATGGCTGCATTCGTCCAAGTGATGAATTCTCTCGTCGTATTGCCCGTAATATTCAAATCATGGAGCAACAAGAGTTCAACTTCATTCAACCAGTTGACCCTGCCGGTGGTAGCTGGTACTTAGAACCATTGACACAAGAATTGACTGAAAAATCTTGGGCATTGTTCCAAGAATTAGAAGGTAAAGGTGGCATCTTAGAAACATTAGTATCTGGTGAAACGCAAGAAGCCGTGGATGCTATTTTACAAAGCCGCTTTAAAAACTTGGCAACCCGTAAAGATCGTGCCGTTGGTAGTAACATGTATCCAAACATGACGGAAGAATTACTAGAAGTACCAGTGGTAGATTTTGAGGGTTTACGCCAAGCTCGTGTACAAGCATTAGCGGATGTAGGTACTGCAGATGCAGCTACATTAGCGCTTAAAAAATTACAAGAATCCGACTTTAGTGAAATTGGTTCTTTGGTAAGTGCTGCGTATACTGCATTAGTAGCGGGCGCTAGCTTTGGACAAGTTTTTGAAGCCTTAGCAGATGGCAGTGAAGGTATCACTGTGAAAGCAATTCTATCTCATCGTTGGACAGAACAATACGAAGAATTGCGTATGCGCACTGAAAACTTCAAAGAAACACATAATGGGGACAATGTTAAAATCTTCTTGGCTAACATGGGTCCAATTCCTCAACATAAAGCGAGAGCCGATTTCGTTACTTCTTTCATGCAAGTAGCTGAATTTGATGTGCTTACAAATGATGGATTCCCAACTGTAGACGAAGCGGTAGCAGCTGCCTTAGCATCGAATGCAGATGTGACAATCGTATGTTCCACTGACGATACATACCCAGAATTGGCACCAGCAGTGACAAAAGCAATCAAAGCCGCTCGCCCAGCTATGAAAGTATTCTTGGCAGGGGCTCCATCTCCAGAGTTGAAAGAACTTTGCGATGCAGCAGGCATGGATGATTATATTAGTGTACGCTCCAATTGCTATCAAACATTATTAGCAATGCAACGCGAGAAAGGAATGATGTAGATGATTCCGGATTTTAGAAATATTCCTTTTACAGCTGCTAGCCCAAAAGCATCCGATTTAGATGCATGGAAAGAGCAATTACAAGCTGAAACTGGCAAGTCCTATGATGACAACTTCATTCGTACTATGGAACAAATCGATGTGGGTCCTGTGTATGATGCCTCCATTTATGATCAATGTAACCATTTACAATATGTAGCGGGTATTCCTCCGTATCTTCGTGGACCATATGGCACAATGTATGTACAACGTCCTTGGACAGTACGTCAGTATGCAGGTTTCTCCACAGCGGAAGAATCCAATGCCTTTTACCGTCGTAACTTAGCGGCAGGCCAAAAAGGTTTGTCTATCGCCTTCGACTTGGCTACTCACCGTGGTTATGACTCTGACCACCCTCGTGTAGTCGGTGACGTTGGTAAAGCCGGCGTTGCGGTAGATTCTATTCTAGATATGGAAATCTTGTTCTCTGGTATTCCATTGGACCAAATGTCTGTATCTATGACAATGAACGGCGCCGTATTACCAGTTATGGCCTTCTATATCTTAGCTGGTGAAGAGCAAGGCGTAGATAAATCTGTTATGGCAGGTACGATCCAAAATGATATTTTGAAAGAGTTCATGGTGCGTAATACTTACATTTATCCACCAGCAGCTTCCATGCGTATTATTGGTGATATCTTTGCCTACACATCTAAATACATGCCTAAATTCAATAGTATTTCCATTTCTGGTTACCATATGCAAGAAGCAGGTGCTACAGCGGATATCGAATTAGGTTACACATTGGCTGACGGATTAGAATACTTGCGTACTGGTGTAGCAGCGGGTCTTACAGTTGACCAATTCGCACCGCGCTTATCTTTCTTCTGGGCAATGGGTAAAAACTATTTCATGGAAATTGCTAAAATGCGTGCAGGCCGTATGTTATGGGCTAAAATTGTTAAATCCTTTGGTCCGAAAAATGTTAAATCTATGGCATTGCGTACGCACTCCCAAACATCTGGTTGGTCTTTAACAGAACAAGATCCATTCAATAACATCACTCGTACATGCATCGAAGCGATGGCAGCAGCCTTGGGGCATACGCAATCCTTGCATACGAACGCTCTTGACGAAGCGATTGCATTGCCTACAGACTTCTCCGCTCGTATTGCTCGTAATACGCAATTGTATATCCAAGATGAAACGAATGTATGTAAAGTTATTGACCCATGGGGTGGTTCTTACTATGTAGAATTCTTGACTAACCAATTGATCCGTAAAGCATGGGCTCATATCCAAGAAGTTGAAGCTTTGGGTGGTATGTCTAAAGCGATTGATACAGGTCTTCCAAAAATGCGTATCGAAGAAGCGGCAGCTCGTCGCCAAGCTCACATTGACTCCGGCAGTGAAAAAATCGTTGGTGTTAACTACTTACGCCTTGATAAAGAAGATCCACTAGATATCTTGGAAGTAGACAATACAGCTGTACGTTTGGCACAGATCGAACGCTTGAAAACATTGCGTGCTAATCGTGATAATGACAAAGTACGCAGCTGTTTGGATGCGATTACAAAAGCGATGGAAACAGGAGAAGGAAACTTGCTTGAATTAGCCGTAGAAGCAGCTCGTGCTCGTGCCTCTAAAGGTGAAATCTCTGATGCGGTAGAAAAAGTATGTGGCCGTCATAAAGCGATTATTCGCTCTATTTCTGGTGTATACAGTAGCGAATTCAGCGATGACGATGTGATCACAGAAGTACGTAGCATGACTGAAAAATTTGAAGAAAAACATGGTCGCCGTCCTCGTATTTTCGTAGCGAAAATGGGTCAAGATGGTCATGACCGCGGAGCTAAGGTAATTTCTACAGCCTTCGCAGATATGGGCTATGACGTAGATATCGGGCCTTTATTCCAAACTCCAGAAGAAGCAGCGAAAGATGCCGTAGATAATGACGTACATATCGTAGGTATGAGTTCCTTAGCAGCAGGTCATAAAACACTGATGCCTCAATTATGTGAAGAACTTAAAAAATTAGGCCGTGAAGATATTATGGTAGTTATCGGTGGCGTTATTCCAGCTCAAGATTACGATTATCTCTATGAGCATGGTGCCGCAGCAATCTTTGGACCTGGTACCATCATTCCAGTATGTGCTAAAAAAGTTCTCGAATTATTAGAAGAACGCTTAGAAGAGGAAGAATAATCTAATTAGACGATTCTATACTCGCATATAAGTAAGACATGACACGTAGTCAGTGCCTCGTGCTACTTTGTAGCTGGCTACTGATTGCGTGTTTGTCATATTCGAATCGGTGAAAGGAGGGTGTCTTATGAGTGATGATACCTATAAGCCTTCTTGGGTTCCTGAGGAGAAAGATGATAAATTTGCATGCCGTGTCATGCGTGGAGTGGATGGTGGTCATGATGGAATGGACGCACATACCCATGCACCACAAAAGCCGGTAGCGCCTAAAGTAGTGAAGCGGAAAAAATTGACCGTCGATGACTATGTAGAAGGGGTGTTAGCAGGGAATCGTATGATACTTTCACGGGCTATAACCCTCATTGAAAGTAATGCAGCAGCTCATTTTGAAATGGCACAACAAGTCATCCAACGTTTGTTACCGTACACAGGTAAATCCACCCGTGTAGGCATTACAGGGGTGCCTGGGGCTGGTAAATCTACCTTGATTGAAGCGTTAGGTACAAAACTGTGTCAAAACGGACATAAAGTAGCCGTTCTTGCGGTGGATCCATCGAGTACAGTGACAGGTGGTTCTATCCTAGGGGATAAAACGCGGATGGAACAACTTTCACGGGAGCCGAATGCATTCATTCGCCCATCCCCATCAGGTGGCACTTTGGGCGGGTTGACTCGTAAAAGTAGAGAAACCTTGCTGTTATGTGAAGCGGCAGGGTACGATACAATCCTAGTAGAAACCGTAGGGGTCGGACAAAGTGAAACGACAGTACGTTCCATGGTAGACTTTTTCTTGCTCGTAGTGCTTACTGGCGCTGGTGATGAATTGCAAGGCATGAAAAAAGGTGTTATGGAATTAGCCGATGCTATAGTGGTTAATAAAGCTGATGGTGACAATTTACAACGGGCAAAAGTGACACGCCAAGAATACGAACGTATTCTATGGTTTATTCGTGATGCCACGGAACAATGGACAACCCATGCCTACACATGCTCTGCTTACACTGGGGATGGTATCATGGAGTTATGGCAAGGTGTCATTGAAAAATTCATGGAACAATGTAAAGGTAATGGAGTGCTACAAGCACGTCGCCGTGACCAAACTTTATCGTGGGTATATTCTATGGTAGAAGAACATTTACAAAACTTGTTCTATCGTGCACCAGAAATTGTATCTTGCCGTGGAGGCATTGAAGATGCGGTTATTGAGGGGCGTTTAACTCCTACATTGGCGGTGCAACAATTTATTAATACATTTACACAAACAGCTTTGGGGGATCAAGCAAAGAATACCCCATTATTTGAGCTGAAATAAAATAGAAACAGGAGGGGGAACTCTCCTGTTTTGTGCTACTGAGGGCTAAATCCTAGTAGATTTTAGGGTATATGAATTTTGAAAGATACATAATGAAAAATATTTGATAAAAATCTACATGTGTGACAAAAGTAACATAAAAACAATATAAATGTATATTCTATATGGATGTGTAAAATTTTATTAGAACTTAAAAGAATAGAAAGATAAATGGCATATGCCTTTCTTTTCACAAGCCTGAATATTTGTTATAATATGGTGAAAAGTTTATGAATACATAACTAGTATTGTTTACACTATGTGAGGTGCATAATAATGAGTTTCGAAAGTCGATTCCAACATCTTGATCGCCGTGCCCCTATTGCTGAGGATAATGTGGCGATTATTCATGATTTAGAAAAATGTAAGAACTGTACTCTTTGTCGTAAAGCATGTGCTGACACTATGAGCGTACTTGATTACTATGATTTGGAAGCAACAGGAGATAATCCTATTTGTATCCAATGTGGTCAATGTGCGGTAATTTGCCCATTTGGTGCAATGTACGAACGTACAGAATTAGATAAAGTAAAAGAAGCCATTGCAGATCCAGAGAAAATTGTGGTTATCCAAACAGCGCCAGCTGTTCGTGTATCTATCGGTGAAGAATTTGGATTTGAGCCTGGTACATACCAAGAAGGCAAAATGGTAGGTGCTCTTCGTGCGTTAGGTGCTGACTATGTAGTAGATACTAACTTTGGTGCGGACTTAACCATCATGGAAGAAGCAAATGAACTATTAGAACGTAAATTACATGGCACAGGTCCATTGCCACAATTCACTAGCTGTTGTCCAGCATGGGTAAAATTCTGTGAAACATTCTTCCCAGAATACGTATCCCATATTTCTTCCGCTCGTAGTTGTATTGCTATGGAATCTGCTATGGTAAAAACATATTTTGCAAAAAATATGAACATTGATCCTAAGAAAATTGTATCCGTGTCTGTCGCTCCTTGTACTGCTAAAAAAGCGGAAATTCGTCGTCCTGAGCAAAACAATGCGTCTCGTTACACTGGTGAAGATTTAGGTCCAGATACAGATATCTGTATCACTACACGTGAATTTGCACAATGGATTCGTGAAGCAGAATTAGATTTTGCCGCAGTAGAAGACTCTGCATACGATAAATTCATCGGTGCTGCTACTGGTGGCGGTGTTATCTTCGGTAATACTGGTGGTGTTATGGAAGCAGCGATGCGTGCATCCTACAAATTCATCACTGGTGATGAACCATCTCCAGCTCCACTTCTTAACTTAACAGATGTGCGTGGTATGGACGGTGTGAAAGAAGCAAGCGTAGAAATCGGTGGACATACCATCAACGTGGCTGTGTGTCATGGTGGTAAAAACATCCGTGAATTCTTGAACGAATTGAAAGCATCTGGTAAAACATATGATTTCATCGAAATGATGGCATGCCCAGGCGGCTGTATCGGCGGTGGTGGACAACCACGTGCTAAATTACCAGTGGCTAATAAAGTAAAAGGTGAACGTATTGAAGGTCTTTATAATTGGGACTCCAACATGAAGCTTCGTTCTTCCTATGAAAACCCTGAAATTAAAGATGCATACGCTAATTTCTTGGAAAAACCATTAGGACACATTGCGCATGAATTGTTACATACTACCTATGTAGATCGCAGCGGTGACTTAGGGGCTCGTAAAGACGTAACTCCTGAAACATGTCCAACATCTCCAAAATTTAAAAAGCCGGAATAATTTAGTTAGTAACTTCAACTCCGGTGAGTCAGCGAATGTGTAAGTTGGTTTGCTGCTGAACGAAGTTATTATATAGTCATCTAAGGATGACAACATACTGCAAGACGAAAAGACTCTTATGGGGATCATCCCGTAAGAGTCTTTTCTATTCTATATATACTCTTGTACATTTTCCGTGTTGGGTGTATAATAGTTTTTATCTAAAATACAAATCAGTGAGTATTCATATAATGTGAAGGGCTAGAAGGATAGATATACGTATACTTTCACGGCTTTCACAGGTATGAAATAGTAGGAGGACAGTATGGCAAAGATTGATATGAATAATTTAGATTTTAGTTATAAAGAAACGCCATTCCGTTATGTGTCTAATTTCAAGGATGGTCAATGGGATGAAGGCGGTTTGACGGATGAGGCGAATATTGTCCTCAATGAATGTGCTGGTGTATTCCAATATGCGCAAACAATTTTTGAAGGTTTGAAAGCGTATTACACGAAGGATGGTCATATTGTGTGTTTCCGTCCAGATTTAAATGCACAGCGTTTGCATGATTCTGCAAAATATCTTGTGATGCAACCATTTCCAACGGATCGTTTTATCGAGGCTGTGAAAGAAGTAGTAAAAGCGAACCAAGACTTTGTTCCTCCATACAGCACGGGTGGTAGTTTGTATCTTCGTCCATTCTTGATGGGTACGAACAGTGTTATCGGTGTTAAACCGGCAGATGAGTTCCAATTCCGTATTTTTGGTACTCCAGTAGGGGATTATTTCAAAGGCGGTGTGAAGCCATTAAAAATCCAAATTTCCGATTTTGACCGTGCAGCACCACATGGTACAGGTCATATTAAAGCGGGTTTGAACTATGCTATGAGCTTGCATGCTCTAGAAGCAGCCCATGAAGCAGGGTATGCAGAGAATATGTATTTGGATCCACAAACTCGTACAAAAGTAGAAGAAACTGGTGGAGCGAACTTTATTTTCATCACGAAAGATGGCAAATTAGTAACGCCTAAATCCGATAGTATTCTTCCATCGATTACACGTCGTTCCTTGATGTATGTAGCTGAACATTATTTGGGCATGACCGTAGAACATCGTGAAGTGTATAAAGAAGAATTGAAAGACTTTGCTGAATGTGGTCTTTGCGGTACAGCGGCTGTTATTTCTCCTGTTGGCATGGTGCATACAAAAGAAGAAGATATCTTCTTCCCAAGCGGCATGGATGAAATGGGACCAACATTAACAAAATTGCGCGAAACATTACTTGGCATTCAACATGGTGAAATCGAAGCACCAGAAGGCTGGATTGTTCGCATCGTATAATAGAATACTTTTACAATGACGTAAACGCATGGTTACCTTGGGGTAGCTATGCGTTTTTGTATATTCCTATATAGGGAGATATGAAAGTAGTATGAGATGGTCCAAATTTAAGAATACATGTATACATAAGTAATGTGTATTGAAATATACAATAATTTTTGCTAGTATAATATACAGTTCTATATTCTATAGAATAATAACTATTATATATAACTGATATACACTGAAGTTATGTATTAAGATAAGAATCTAATTCTTACAGAAGAAAGATCAAAAAGGTACATACTCATCCGGTTTATAGTTAGACAGCTATACGTATAGTCAAAAAGCATAGGTGAATTAGAACTTTCAGTATATGTATGCCTAGTGTTAAGTACGCTAGTATAGTGATAGAGAGCCTAAAGGAGGAGAGGGTTATGATGGAAATGAGTACCATTGCAAAACAACATGAGGAGCAGCGACATTTGGAAGCAAATGGTTTGTATAGTTCCCAATTTGAAAAAGATGCGTGCGGCATGGGATTTGTGGTGAATATTAAAGGTAAAAAATCCCATGATATTATCGACGACGGCTTGCGTATTCTTGAGCGATTGGAGCACCGTGGTGGTGCTGGCGCCGATAAGGATACTGGCGATGGAGCGGGCATCTTAGTGCAAATTCCACATGATTTTTTCCGCCGTGAGTGCGAAGTGTTAGGTATCCATTTACCACCTGCTGGTGACTACGGGGTGGGTATGGTCTTTGCTCATAAGTATGAAACATTACGGAATGAGCAAAAGCAAATCTTAGAAGAAGTAGTTCGTGAAGAAGGTCAAATTGTATTGGGCTGGCGGGAAGTTCCGGTAGACTCTACAGCAGTTGGTCATGAGGCGGCATTAATTCGTCCTTGGATGATCCAAATTCTTATCGGTAAAGGTCAAGATGTGACAAACCAAGCGGAGTTTGAACGCAAATTATATATGATTCGTAAAATTGCAGAAAAACGCATCGTCCCATTGAGCAAAGAAATGAGTAGCGATTTCTACATTGCCTCTTTGTCTTCTAAAACGATCGTCTACAAAGGTATGTTGACACCAGTGCAATTACGAAACTTTTACCTAGATTTGAACGATTTAGATTTCACCTCTGCCTTGGCGATGGTTCATTCTCGTTTCAGTACGAATACATTTCCAAGTTGGGCACGGGCCCATCCTAACCGTTATTTAGTACATAATGGGGAAATCAACACCATTCGTGGTAATGTGAACTGGATCAATGCTCGTGAAGGAAAAGCAGAGTCGCCATTGTTCCCAGATATTAAAAAAGTGTTCCCTGTTGTTGATGATACAGGATCTGACTCTGCCATGTTCGACAATACTCTTGAGTTCTTGCATATGACAGGCCGTAGCTTACCTCATGCGATTATGATGATGATTCCAGAACCATGGGAACGCAATACCTTGATGAGCCAAGAAAAACACGACTTCTATGAATTTAATAGTTTCATGATGGAACCATGGGATGGTCCAGCGGCAATGGGCTTTACTGATGGGACTGTGATCGGTGGTGTCTTAGACAGAAATGGCTTGCGTCCAGCTCGTTACTATGTGACAGCAGATGACCGTGTGATTATGGCATCCGAAGTGGGCGTTGTAAATGAAGCAGATGATATGATTCGTGCCAAAGGCCGTTTAGAACCAGGTAAAATGCTATTAATCGACACAGAAGAAGGTCGCATCATTTCTGATGAAGAAATCAAACACCGTGTGGCTACAGAACTTCCTTACAATGAGTGGGTGAAAGAACATGTGATCCACTTGTCGGAGATTCAACAAGCTACGGAAGAGAGTATCCCTGAGGTAGGGGACTTGTTCATGCAACAACAAGTATTCGGCTATACCCAAGAAGATTTGGTACGCATGATTATCCCTATGGCAAAAGATGGGAAAGATCCTGTAGGATCTATGGGGGCTGATGCGCCGCTAGCAATCTTGTCGGACAAACCACAAATGTTATACTCCTATTTTAAACAGCTTTTTGCACAGGTGACAAATCCCCCAATCGATGCTATCCGCGAAGAAATGGTGACATCCACACGAGTGATGCTCGGAAATAGCGGTAACTTGACGGACCCTAACAAAGTGGGCACCTATGCAGTATCCATGCGGACACCTATCATGACGAATCAAGAATTGGCAAGTATTAAACAATTGGACTGCCGTCGCATGAAATCCGTGACCTTGTCCATCTTGTTTGACCCAGCCAAAGGTGCTGAGGGTATGAAAGAAGCCTTAGACCGTTTGTGCAAGGATGCAGAGGAAGCAGCTCGCACAGACCAAAATGTGTTGATCTTGTCTGACCGTGGCGTGGACGAACACCATGCGCCGATTCCAGCTTTATTGGCAGTGGCAGCGGTGCACAATCATTTAATTAACACTGTATTACGCACGGAAATGGGCTTAATCTTAGAATCTGGGGAACCTCGTGAAGTGCATCATTTCTGTACACTCTTAGGCTATGGCGTAACGGCCATCAATCCATATGTGGCATTAGCAACAGTACGTGACTTACAAGCCACCAACCGATTGGGAGACCTTACACCAGAGGAAGCAGAAGCAAACTACATCAAGGCCTCTGTGTCGGGCATTATGAAAGTGATGTCGAAAATGGGTATTTCCACTGTACGTAGCTACCATGGGGCACAAATCTTTGAGGCATTGGGATTGAATACGAACTTTATTAGTACCTACTTCCCGAACACACCGACACGCATTGGTGGTATCGGCTTAGGTGGCGTAGCTCATGAAACATTGGAACGATTCCAACGGGCTTTCAAAGAAGATGTGAAAGTCCTTGAACCAGGTGGTTGGTACGGACCTATGAAAGATGGGGAAGAGCATTTATTCAATCCAGATACGATTAAGTTATTACAAACATCCTTAATCGAAGGGGATTACAATAGATACAAAGAATATTCCAAAATGATTCGAAATGATTACCATGTGACCTTACGGAGCTTGATGGAATTGAACTTCCCTGTAGGTGGCGGTATTCCTGTGGAAGAAGTAGAACCAGTGGAAGACATTGTGAAACGCTTTAAAGCTGGCGCTATGAGTTACGGTGCTATCAGTAAAGAGGCCCACGAAACTATTGCCATCGCTATGAACCGTTTAGGATCTACATCGAACTCTGGGGAAGGCGGCGAAGATACAAGTCGCTTTGTTCTCGATGCCAATAGAGATAATCGCAATAGTGAAGTAAAACAAATTGCATCAGGTCGCTTTGGGGTAACAACGAATTACTTGGTACATGCGAAAGAATTACAAATCAAATGTGCCCAAGGAGCGAAACCAGGTGAGGGCGGTCAATTACCGGGTAAAAAGGTATATCCAGAGATTGCCAAAGCTCGTCACTCCACACCAGGTGTAGAACTGGTATCTCCGCCACCACATCACGATATTTACTCCATCGAAGACTTGGCAGAGTTGATTTACGACTTGAAATGCGTCAATCCAAGTGCAGCGATTTCCGTAAAATTGACCTCAGAAGCTGGGGTAGGTACCATTGCCGCAGGGGTAGCCAAAGCGAAAGCAGACAGCATCCTCATCTCCGGCTACGATGGTGGTACTGGCGCAGCAGGTCGTACATCTGTAAAACATGCAGGTGTGCCATGGGAATTGGGCCTTTCAGAAACGCATCAAACCTTGATGTTGAACCGTTTGCGTGACCGTGTACAGCTGGAAGTGGACAGTAAACTGATGACTGGTTATGATGTGGCGATCGCAGCCTTGTTGGGAGCAGAATTATTCGGATTTGGTACCTTGCCATTAGTGGCAGTGGGCTGTCGTATGGCACGGGTTTGCCATATGAATACATGTCCGTATGGTGTGGCCACACAAGATGAGAAATTGCGTGCTAAGTTTACAGGTAAACCAGAATATGTGGAAAACTTAATGAAGTTTATCGCCCAAGAATTGCGTGAAATCATGGCTCGTTTAGGTATCCGCAGTGTTCGTGAGTTAGTAGGTCGTATTGACTTAGTACGCCAACGCTCACAGGACGATAATTTCAAATTGTCTCGTGTGGACTTGAAACGAATCTTGTTCAAACCATATACAGATGCGTCTGTGGGACATTTACACAGCATCGACCAAGACCATGAATTGGAACGCACCTTGGATATGAAAAAATTACTTCGTATGTGCCGTCCTGCCTTGGATGATCAAAAACCAATTCGTGCCAAATTGGCTATCAGCAATGTGAATCGTGTAGTAGGTACCTTAGTTGGTGGCGAGGTGGTTCGTCGTTACGGTGAAACGGGCTTGCCAGAGAATACTATCAAATTGAATTTCGTTGGTTCTGCAGGTCAAAGCTTCGGCGCTTTCATTCCGAATGGTATGACATTGGAACTTGAAGGTGATGCCAACGACTATCTTGGCAAAGGCTTGTCTGGTGGTACTATCATTGCGTACCCACCAAAAGCTGCTACCTATGAGGCGCATGAAAACATCTTAATCGGTAACGTGGCATTCTATGGGGCTACTTCTGGTACTGCCTATATCAACGGTGTGGCTGGGGAACGGTTCTGCGTTCGTAACAGCGGTATTACCGCCGTTGTAGAAGGTGTAGGTGACCACGGTTGCGAATACATGACTGGTGGTGAGGTCCTTGTCCTTGGCCGTGTGGGCCGTAACTTTGGGGCTGGCATGTCCGGTGGTTATGCGTACGTCCTTGATTTAGATGGACGCTACTGTAATACAGGACTTGTGGAACTTCGTAAAACTAGTGAAAGTGATTTAGCACGGATTCATGAGCTAATACGACAACATGTATTGCATACAAACTCTAAACAAGGTCGACATATGTTAGAAAACTGGGTATTGTACAAAGATCGCTTTACGAAAATCGTGCCAACAGCTTACGAAGAAATGGAGCAAAGTATCGCTCACTTCCAAGAGGAAGGCATGGCATTAGAAGAAGCACAATTAGCAGCATTTAAAGCAAAATATATGAGTGGAAAATAGAGGGTAGATCTTAGGTAACCGATATATCTAGGGGGAACTCTATCCATAAACTGAATCGTTGTGTAAAAAAGAGGAAAGTTGAGCAAAATGCATCAACTTTCCTCTCTATTTATACTCTGATAACTAAAAAAGGGTCCGAGAGGACCCTTTTAATTTGAAGTATGATATGTGGAAGATATATTAGCCTTCATGACTTTTTAATTGCATACCTTCTAACAATGTTTTCTCCGATTCTTCCATATGGATACGAGCAATCTGGCGAGCTCGTTCCACATCGCGATCGGAGATAGCTTCCACAAGTTGACGATGTTCATCCCAAGTTTTGGCAAGACGACCTGTTTGGCTCATAGACAATGTACGGAACCGCAATGTTTGTTCCCGTAGATTGTTTATCATTTCAACAAGACGATCATTACGAGAAGCTTTATAAAGGATTTCATGGAATAGAATATCGGCTTGTACGACTTTGTCTAAGTTATTTTCGTTCATGTAATTGCCGATTTCTACAAGATGTTGCTCTAAGGCCTCGATTTCTTCATTCGTAATACGTTCTGCAGCTAGTTCTGCGGCTAATTCTTCTAAGATAGAACGAAGTTCAAACACTTCTGTTACATCTTTCAAACTCATATCTGCCACATAGGTACCACGGCGAGGAATCATAACAATGAGTCCTTCTTGCTCTAAAATGCGGATGGCTTCACGGATAGGGGTGCGGCTCACACCGAGTTCTTCCGCAAGAGGAATCTCCATGAGACGTTCTCCTGGTGGTAAAATACCATCGCGAATGGCTTGACGCAAAGCATCGCTAACAATTTCACGAAGCGGTTTGTAAGCGTCTAAACGGATGGGTTGTAAACGTGGTGCATTCATCGTAGGGCCTCCTCATCATGTGTTTTCGTAATTAGTGAAAGCCAGTTATAACCAGCTTTTTTGATTTCTTCTTGTAATCGAATTGCATCCAGTGCTTTTTCCAATAGAACCACCATAGTAGGACCGCTACCTGTCATGATGGTGGGAAATCCACGGTCTAAGAAAAATTGCTTACATGCTGTAAGTTCTGGATGGACAGGGAATATTAATTCTTCAAAGGTGTTGTCACTACTAATAAAAGCTTGACAAAAGTCTTTGGCATTCATATGTGCAGTAACGGTATCCATCGTGTCTGAAGTGACACGAGAAGTCCCTGCAAATCTTCCGTAGGCTTCTGCCGTGGAAATACTCACTTCTGGTTTTACGATCAGTAGCCATTGAGCACTACTAGTTGGTAAAGTTTCTAATAGTTCTCCTCGACCGGTGCCACGGGCAGTGCCGCCTTTTAGTAAGAATGGTACATCAGATCCGAGTTTAGAAGCCATGGTCAATAGTTCTTCATCGGTTAAGCGCAGGTCCCAAAACTTGTTAAGGCCTAGTAGCATAGCGGCACCGTCACCACTACCACCGCCCATACCAGCACAAGGGGGAACTCGTTTTAACAAATGAATAGCAGCCCCTTGTTTACAGCCCGTATAGTCTTGCACCATACGAAGGGCTTTCATAGCAATATTACTTTCTGTATAGGGAATTAATTGTGCCATATAATAAGGCAGTTCAGGAGCATCGCCAGAGAACACCACAGAATGGTGACGCGCGAAATAGAGGGAATCCCCTAAGAAAATAGATTGAAAAATGGTATCTATATCGTGGTACCCATCATCACGTTTGCCCGTGATAGCAAGACCTACATTGATTTTACTAAAAGCTCGTTGTTCCATAAGATTGTCACCTCAGTGAAGTCATCGAAAATGTTTACATGTACTCTTTATTATATCATAATTAGCTTAAGAAGTGACGATTCTCTGAAAGTATGGTATTCTATTGTGTAGCGGCAATTGGAAAGGAAGTGACTGTATGACTGATGAAGAGTATATGCGTGAAGCCTTGGTAGAGGCACGTAAGGCCTATGATATGGGTGAGATTCCTATTGGTGCAGTATTAGTGCATGAAGGCAAGATTATCAGTCGTCATCACAACAGACGCGAGATTGACCATGATGCGACGGCTCATGCAGAGGTCCTTGTCATCCGTGAGGCGAATGCTATGCTTGAAAGGTGGCGGTTGACCGGTTGTACGCTTTATGTTACCATAGAGCCGTGCCCTATGTGTGCTGGTGCTATTATTAATAGTCGTATAGATCGTGTTGTCTATGGCAGTAGTGATTATAAGGGCGGTGCGGTAGAATCTTTGTTTAATGTACTTTCACATCCGAATTTAAACCATGAACCACAGGTGTTATCGGGTGTATTGCAAGAAGAATGCAGTCAAATTATGAAAGATTTTTTCAAAGAACGCCGTCGTATACGGAGAGGTACTCAAGTGGCTGAAGAGTCCGCACTCGAAATGCGGTAGGTCAGGAAACTGGCGCGGGGGTTCAAATCCCCCTCTCTCCGCCAAAGTAAGGGCTGTGTCAGTAGATGCAGCCCTTTTTTACAAAATGATGTAGTTATAGGAGGTATGATATGGAAGTATATTACTCCCCTTTACAAGAGGTTAATCAAGAATTAATCCATAAACGATTAGATTTTTTGTTGCGTAAAATCGGCTTTGATGAAATTGGTTGCGCTGGCAAAAAAGTGGCTCTACTTCGCAATGATTTGCACAGCGATTATGAGGCGTATGAAACGGTAGTGGCATATATGAAAGCACGCATCGAATCCGAAGGTGGCACTGTGGTCTATGTAGATGAGCCTAGCAACCATTCTTGTGAGGTCATCATTCCTGATGGTGAATCTGTGAAAGTAGCCTATATCGATGAACGCATTGCTACCAGTGATGTGGTGATTTCTGTAAACCACATTAAAGCGAATGAGTACAGCGGATTCTCTGGGGCTGTGAACAATACAGGGTGGTACTCTGCGAGCCTAGAAGGTCGTCGTGAATTGGTAGCTTTAACAGGTACAGAGCATCATAAAGCGGTGGCTGAATATGCAGCAGCTGCCACTCGAAATCGTCAACGATTCCATGTAGGGGTAGCGATGGACGTTGTAGCAGATTATGTGAACCAAGATAAGCTGAAAGAGGCTGGTGCTACTAACGAAATCGTAAGTAACTTAGGCATTGTTGTATCCTATGACATGGTGGCTATGGACGAAGCTTTGGGAGACATTATTACCCAAGCTACACCAGTGGAACATGGCGTATTAAGCACAGTGGAAAAACGTACGTGGGATTATTTCAAAGATATTTCTCCTAATAGCGAATGGCAAGCCATCTTACTTCGTGCGGACCGCATGGGACTTGGTACACGTTCCTACGCCTTGGTGAAAGACGAAGAGTTAATCTTCTATGGTGAAAAAATTTAATAGTACGTAACTAGAACAATAGGTAGCTTTTATAAGCTGTGGAAGGATAGGTTATGTGAATAATAAAAAATCTCTAGTGTAAGCGAGTGCGTAAGGCATCGCTTTGACTAGAGATTTTTCTGCCTAGAGAGTGGTGGCAGATAGGTCAAATAAAACGGGTCTTAAAGAAGCACAAAAACTCCCTAGGTGGAACCCTAGGGAGTTATACTATCGAGGATAATACATAATAATGAGTACCCCGATGATGGAGACGATACCACCGATGATATCGTACTGATCAGGAGTGATGCCGTCTACATAATAGCCCCATAAAATAGAGAGGGCGATGAAGATGCCGCCATAGGCTGCATAGACCTTGCCGAAGGGTGCTTCTTGTAGAGTAGGGATGATACCATAAATGATTAGCGTAATAGCACCTGCCAGCATATACCATGGGCTTTTATCGTCTTTCAGATAGAGCCATACTAAATAGCCACCACCGATTTCTGCAATACCGGCTAGGATAAAATAAAATATTGATAAAAGAATTTGCGACATAGTAAATACCTTTGTGTTAACTGCCTTTCATAGGATGAAATACATGTGGTACGTTGTATAGGAATAATATACTCTCGATATACCGTGTACTAAGACCGTATGTAATATATAGTAAATGATATATACTTTCATTATATAAACTAATCATAATAATTTCAACCACTAAGGCATAAAAAAGCAACCAATCCGAAGACTGGTTGCTGTAGTATCCTATTATTTGGAGTACAATTCGACGATTAATGTTTCGTTTACTTCGATAGGAAGTTCTTCACGTTCAGGAAGGCGAGTTAATGTGCCTTGGAAAGCGTCAAGATTTTTTTCGATGTAAGGAAGTTCGAAAGAACGAAGTTCTTGGAAGTTCACTTTGAACATTTCGTTGTCACGGCTAGCTTCACGAAGTTCGATTACATCGCCAACTTTACATTGGTAGGATGGAATGTCAACGCGTTTGCCGTTAACAAGAATGTGGCCATGGTTTACCATTTGACGTGCTTGACGGATGGAGTTACCGAAGCCAATGCGATATACAAGGTTGTCCAAACGGCATTCCAACAATTTCAACATGTTTTGGCCTGTAACACCATGCATTTTTTTCGCTTTATCGTAATAGCGTACGAACTGGCGTTCTAGCAAGTTGTAGTATGCTTTAACTTTTTGTTTTTCTAATAATTGAAGACCATATTCAGACATTTTCTTTTGACGTTGGTCTTTTTTTACACGTTTTAAAGCCTTCGCGTGACCGAAAACGTTCACACCGAAGCGACGGCATAACTTAAATCGTGCTTCTCTTCTCGTTGCCATGTGATTATCACCTCATAGATTAATAAAACTTTGCACAAATCGTGCTTAATTATTATACCCTATGAAAATAAAAAAGTCAAAGGGCTATAACCATTGTCAAGGGCCGTGTATGTGCTATAATAAAGGGTACAGTATTAGTGTTTCCATTAGGAAATGATGTAAGAGGAGATTCACAATGAATGTGTCCTATAATGTTAAAGAAGAATTATGTATAGAACATACACCAGGTGCAGGTGCCATCGTTATTTTTGGGGCCTCTGGAGACCTGACAAAGCGTAAATTATTACCAGCTATTTATTCCTTGTTTCAACGTGGTTTACTTTCACCGAAGGTAGCCGTAGTGGGCGTAGCACGGACAGCCATGAGCCACGACGAGTTTCGTGAACAAGTGAAAGCATCTATATTAGGCGATCGTGAACCAAGTGCAGAAGAACTAGCATTTATTGAACGCTTTTCCTATGTGTCTGGTCAATATACAGAGCCTTCTACGTATGTAGCGTTGCGCAAAGAATTAGAACGTGTGGCAGATGCTCATTGTACTGGCGGGAATGCACTATTTTATCTAGCCATGCCACCAGAGTTATTTGAACCTATCGTACGTGAATTACATGGGGCGAAGCTATTAGAAGAAGTAGGTTCTTGGTCTCGAGTAATCATTGAGAAACCTTTTGGTCATGATTTAGAAAGTGCTATCGCATTAGATGAATCATTAAAACAATACATAACAGAAGAGCAAACCTATCGTATTGATCATTATTTAGGGAAAGAAACGGTACAAAATATTTTGATGCTTCGTTTCGCTAATGCTATATTTGAACCGCTTTGGAATCGCAAATATATTGAACGGGTAGAAATTACGGTGGCCGAAGAGTTAGGTGTAGAAAAACGTGCTGGCTATTATGATGGGGCAGGCGCTTTGCGTGATATGGTGCAAAACCATATGATCCAGGTATTATCTTTGATTGCTATGGAACCACCTGCCAGTTTTAATGCCGACGATTACCGTGATGAAATTGCTAAATTGATTTCGTCTATTCGTGGTTTACACCGTCAAAAATTAGGCGATATTGCAGTGCGTGGTCAATATACAGATTCTGGTAATACAGAGCGCCCAGCCCCAGAGTATCGGAAGGAAGAAAATGTGCCACCGACGTCTACGACAGAAACTTATGTGGCATTGAAACTGTTCATTGATAATTGGAGATGGCGTGATGTGCCGTTCTATTTGCGTACAGGGAAACGATTGCCGAAGAAATCAAGTGAAATTGCTATTACTTTCAAACCAATTCCGCACTCCATTTTTAAACCGTTCCATGCGAAAGATTTTAACCAAAACGTATTGGTTCTTCGCATGCAACCAAATGAAGGAATGGGATTGTCCTTAGAGGTAAAATCTCCAGGATCGAAATTAAGCGTCAATACGTTAGAAATGGACTTTTCTTATAGCAATTCTAAGGAATTAGCAGACATTCCAGATGCTTATGAAAGATTGATTTTAGATGGTTTATTAGGAGACCAAACATTATTCGTTCGCAATGATGCGGTAGAAAAATCTTGGCGTTTATTTAAGCCATTGATTGAGGCATGGGAACGAAATGATGAAGAAACACCGTTATGCTTCTATCCAGCTTTCAGTGAGGGCCCAAAAGAGGCAGAAGAGTTATTAGAAGGAGGATCTTGGTCGTGGCGAGAGATATAATTCATGCATTTCCTACAGGAGATGACGTGGCGAAAGCAGTGGCCGATCGATTTTTAACTTATACAAATGAATGCATTGCAGAAACAGGCGCTTGCGTGGTGGCTGTATCTGGAGGGACTACACCAAATGCATTGTTTTCATTGCTCGATTCTGATGAGTATACAAATCGTATCGATTGGGAGCATATTTTCTTCCTTTGGGTAGATGAACGATTTGTGCCACAGTCGAATCCAGATAACAATTTTGGCCGTGCAAAAGATCGCTTATTTGGAAATATTATGGGAGCTGCTCACTATTATCCAGTACCAACGAATAATGGTACTGTGGAGGAAGCAGCAGATAAATATGAACAAGAAGTAAAAATGGTCTTGAAGCGCACAGAAAAGGAATCCATAGATTTAGTCTTACTAGGCTTAGGTGATGATGGACATACAGCGTCCCTATTCCCTAAATCGGAAGCTTTGTATGAACGTGATCGTATGGTAGTGGCTGTGAAAGATGGCAAAGTATGGGAACGTGTGACATTGACATTCCCAATGCTGGTGAATGCGAAATCTGTGTGGTTCACGGTGGTAGGCGCTTCTAAAGAGGCGGCCTTAGCTCGTGTGCTTCGCCAACGTAAAGAATATGAAGAATATTCTTGGGAGGATCGAGTAGACCATTGTTTACCAGGTGCGGTATTAACTCATGAACCAGTAGAATGGTATGTAGATGATTCTGCGCATAAAAATTAATTGATTTGAAATGCGAGGTATTAGGTATGTTTAATTTTGGTACACAAGAGTTATTTCTTATTTTAATTATTGCCCTTGTTATCTTTGGACCTAAAAAGTTACCTGAAATTGGTAAGGCCATTGGTAAAAGTATTAATGAATTTAAAGATGCTGTTAGTGGCGATAAAAAAGTAGCTAAAGAAGAACCTGCAAAAGCGGAAACCATTGATGTAGAAGCTGGTGCTACTAATAGTCATAAACAAAATAATTAGGATGTGCTATAATGAATTTAGTCATATTTCTGCTCCTTATTTAGGGGCTAAAAATAGTCATAAACAAAATAATTAGGAGGAACTATGTGTAAAGATTGTGGTTGTGGTAGCACGGGTAATGTGACTACAAAATTATTTCACGTGCCAGGCATGATGTGCGGGAACTGTGAAAACACTGTAAATGGGGCCGTTCGTGGGTTGCCAGGCGTATTAGAATCTACTGTGGATTTGAAAACAAAAGAAGTACGGATTCGCTTTGACCATACTAAAACGGATGAAGCAACCATTCGTGCAGCTATCGACGAAACAGGTTTTGAAGTGGAATCTGTGAAAGACTATGTTCATGAACATGGTGGCATTTTGGGCGCTATTAAGAAAATATTCAAATAAGGCGTACTATCTGGTGATATGCCGGGTATATATTAGAATACAAGGAGGGGCTATCTGGATTGATTTCAAGATGGCCCTTTTATAGGAGTTAGTATGATACGCAAGTTTAATCAAAAAGAATACACCTGGGATGGAGTCGACACGTTGGTATACAAGCAAGATAATAGCCCTTTTAAAGATGTGACCCGTCAAGTTTTGTTTGATGGAGCTTGGGATATTCCATGCCAATTCCGTTATTTTGAGGTACAACCAGGTGGGTATAGCACTATGGAGCGCCATGAGCATACGCATATGGTCATGATCTTCCGTGGGAAAGGCCAATGTTTACTAGGCGACACCGTGGAAGACGTCCAAGAAGGAGATATGATTGAAATCCCTAAATTGATGGCACACCAATTCCGTGCGAACCAAGACGATCATTTAGGCTTCCTCTGCTTGGTTAATGTGGACCGAGATAAGGTGCAAGTTATCACAGAGGAAGAACAAGCTGTGATGATGGAAAATCCTGTAATCGAGGAGTTTTTAAATAGCTAGTTAATCAGTTTACATACAACTGTCTCACAAGGAAGAAATATAAGTGATGAGGAATCTAGGCATCTAATATTGATGTTAGGAGTTATCGTTACTTATGTTTCTTTTTTATTTTAAAGTGAAATTGCATTATACAATTAAGTAGATAACATTTTCTAATATACAATAACGGAGTCTAGTTATAATCATGAGAGTGGGACGAAAACTATACGATGCATATCACAGCTAATAGTTGTAACACATAAATGGACAAATATATTATAAATTTAAGATAAATCCCTTTTATTAGAGAGAAATATTTGTTATAATTGAAAAGTTCTCATTTTTTATAGAAAGTAGGTTACATATGAATTTTATTCGTAGTATTAATCGCTTGTTCAATGATTACCTAGCATGGATTGTGTTAGCTATGGCAGTTATCGCATTCTTAGTGCCAGAACTATTCATGGGGGCAGCGAAACAAACAGTTCCTTTGTTACAATTAGTTATGTTCAGCATGGGCTTAACCTTAACAGGGAAAGTATTCTTAGACGTATTTAAACAACCGTGGCAAGTAATCTTGGTATCCTTGATTCAATTCTTGTGGATGCCACTAGCAGGTTGGTTAGTAGGTACCTTGTTTGGATTCCCACCAGAAATCGCCTTAGGATTTATCTTGTTAGGGGCAGCACCAGGTGGTACCGCATCCAATGTAATGACATTCTTGGCAAATGGTAATGTGCCGTTATCCGTATCTGCCACAACAGTATCCACATTATTGGCACCAGTGTTAACACCAATCTTCATCGTGTTATATGCTGGACAAACCGTAGATATTGCATTTTGGCCGATGTTCATGTCCATTGTGAAAATCATTGCGGTCCCAATTGCGCTAGGAATTATTGTAAACTATTTCATCGGTTCTCGTATTGAACCTGTGAAAGAAGTATTGCCAACAGTAGGTGCCGTAGCTGTATTGATTATCTTAGCTGGCGTCACTGCTGTTAGCCGGGATAATATCTTAGCTCACGGAGTGATGATTTTCTTAGCTTGTTTAGTGCAAAATGTGAGCGGTTATGTAGTGACATATTTCATTTGCCGTCTATTTGGTTCTAACGTACCAGATCGCCGTGCTATGCAAATCGAAGTGGCAATGCAAAATTCTGCCTTGGCAGCTAGCTTGGCATTGAAACACTTTACACCACAAGCAGCCGTAGCAGGTGCCGTGTTCTCCATTATCCATAACTTTACAGGATCTATCTTTGCGGGCATTTGCCGAAGAAACGATTCTAAAAATACACATTAATCTATAAGTTAATGTACTTTGGGTATTAGAGCATTTAGAAAATTAAATATCTAGTAGAAACGTCATGTACTTTCATAGCCTTCTATAGGATGAAAGTATGTGACGTTTTTTCCTTGTAAAATCCTAAAATAAAGTATATAATAGACTGTCGTAGTACGATTTGTACAAATATTAGGAATACCCTACTTAAGTAGATAAAGGAGTATAGAATGATTCGTGAAAATCTTCGCAATGTGGCGATTATCGCCCACGTTGACCATGGTAAAACAACATTGGTAGACGCATTGCTTAAACAAAGCCATATTTTCCGTGATAATGAAAAAGTTGCTGAGCGTGTAATGGACTCTAACGACTTAGAACGTGAAAGAGGGATTACGATCCTTTCCAAAAATACAGCAGTTATGCATAACGATGTAAAAATTAACATCGTGGACACACCGGGCCATGCTGACTTCGGTGGTGAAGTAGAACGTGTATTGAACATGGTTGATGGTGTATTGTTATTGGTAGACTCTTTCGAAGGTCCAATGCCACAAACTAAATATGTATTGCGCAAAGCTTTGGAACAAGGATTGAAACCAATCGTGGTTATCAACAAAATTGACCGTCCTGACCAACGCGTTCATGAAGTAGAAGACGAAGTATTAGAATTGTTCATGGAACTCGAAGCAGACGATGATCAATTGGACTTCCCTGTGGTGTATGCCTCTGCTCGTGATGGCATTGCGAAAGCATCCATGGAAGATGATTCCACAGATATGACTGCATTATTCGATGTATTGATCAAAGAAATTCCTGCTCCACAAGGCGACATCGATGGTCCATTGCAATTCATGGTAACGACACTTGACTATGATGATTTCGTAGGAAAAATTGCAGTAGGTCGTATCGTTCGTGGTCGCATGAAAACCAATCAACAAGTGGTGTTGATGAATGGCGAAAGCACTCGTAAAGGCAAAATCGGCCGTGTGTACACATACAATGGCTTAAATCGTGTAGAAACAGATGAAGCAGGCATGGGCGACATCATCGCTTTCGTAGGTATCGATGACATCAATATCGGTGAGACTGTAGCGGATGCAGAAAATCCAGAAGCACTACCAACAATCTCTATCGATGAGCCAACATTATCCATGATGTTCTCCGTTAATAACTCTCCATTCGCAGGCCGTGAAGGTGACTATGTAACAAGTCGTCATTTACGTGACCGTTTGTTCAAAGAAGTAGAAACTAACGTATCCATGCGTGTAGAAGAAACAGATTCTCCGGACTCTTTCAAAGTATCTGGCCGTGGCGAATTGCATTTGGCAGTATTGATCGAAACTATGCGCCGTGAAGGTTACGAATTGCAAGTGGGTAAACCTCGTGTAATTTTCAAAGATATCAATGGTCAAAAATGTGAACCATTGGAGCATTTAACTATCGATGTGCCACAAGAATTTATGGGCGCTGTTATGGAAAACTTAGGTGTTCGTAAAGCTGAGTTAATCAACATGGTTGAATTAGCTGGTTACTTACGTATGGAATTCGTAGTACCTGCTCGTGGCTTGATTGGTTTCCGGGCGCAGTTCTTAACAGCTACAAAAGGTAATGGTATCATGAACCATGTATTCCATGGCTATGCACCATACAAAGGAGATATCCCAGGCCGTACGCGCGGTGCCTTGGTGGCCTTCGAAGACGGTGAAACAACACCATATGGCTTGAACTCTGTACAAGACCGTGGTACTTTATTCTTAGGTGCTAACGTGCCAGTATACACAGGCCAAGTTATCGGCGAAAATGCTCGTGAAAACGATATGGACGTAAACCCTAACAAAAAGAAACATGTTACTAATATGCGTTCTAGCTCCTCTGATGAGGCAGTTCGTTTAACACCTCCACGTATCTTCAGCTTGGAACAAGCCTTAGAGTGGATTAACGATGACGAATTGGTAGAAGTAACACCAGAAAATATTCGTATGCGTAAAGCGATCTTGGATCGTTCCGCTCGTGCGAAAGCAGCAAAAGCAGCAAAATAATTGCATACGCTATATGGAATAATTCCATTGAAAGACTTAGCTTCTATCTCTCAAAATAGAGAAACTGCGCATGGAAAGTATAAGGATGAATATAAATGTCATGTATCTGAGAGGCAGCAGATAGAAGAAAAATGAAACAAGGTTGGAATTTGTAGGGTAATTGTGATATAATAACAGTAGCTAAAACAACAAGGATTATCTAGCATTGATAACACCAAAAAAAGCACAGGGTTGCCGCCCTGTGCTTTTTCTTTGTCGTCTAAAAGTAACGACTTTGGCTAGTCACTATTTATTGTTACTATCTAGCCATTTGCAAATGTAGTAGCTAATTACATTCGCCATGATAGTAACAAACAACAAGATTAAAAAATTAAGCAATGATAACACCTCCTTCCCGTCACGGATTGGGTGATAGTGACATGTTTATTATAGCAGATTTTTCTTTCATAAAATATATAAAAATCACAGAAGGCAAATTCTGTGCTTTTTAGTTATGCAATGATATTTTGTTGTATTTTATAGGACTGAAAGCCTATAATAGATATATAAGTAATACATTAGTAATGATATAGGAGATACAGGAGATAGGATGAAAGAACTTCGCACACTGCCAGATGGTAGCATTACTTATGAACTGCATAGAAAACGCGTGAAGAACATGAATCTTCGTGTCACCACCAGTGGCGTAGTACGAGTGTCTGCCTCCCCTCGTGTTCCCCTAGGATTGATTGAAGCCTTCATCTGTCGTCATCGAGCTTTCGTTGAAAAAGCACTGCAAAACCGAAAAAGCAGAGGCGGTCATCCGATGGTACCTGCTGTAGATACAGAAATCATGGTGATGGGTAAGATGTATCGAGTCATATTAGAACAGCCTCATACAGTATCTGCCTATTTGGAAACATCTTCGCAGGATAGTCAATTAAGTGATACTCCGTCAGATTCTCCATTGAAAGGTAGTTTATCAAAAAGGAAGGGCGCACAAGGAAGCCGATCACAAAGAAAACTGTCGAGAGGGAACGCCTCTACCTATGCAGTAACGGTGGTAGACGACATATTGTTGGTACGCTACCCAAGTAATCATGAGACCTTGGATGCTAGCAAAGTAGAACGAATGTGGCTTAGCTTTTGGAAAACCATAGGTCAGGACTTCATGGAAACACTAGCACAACAAGTGTATAGTGAGTTTCAACAAGCGGGGTATACAGTGCCGACACCGACCTTGCGCTTGCGGTACATGACGAGCCGTTGGGGATCTTGTATGCCTTTAAAAGAAATTATCACTATGAATACTCGATTGCTATTAGGGCCTACGGAGTTTGCTCATTATGTGATGGTCCATGAATTTGCCCATTTTATAGAGCCGAACCATTCGTCACGCTTTTATAAGGTTATGAGCGATGTGTTGCCAAATTGGGAGCAAGTGAAAGCGGAGATGAAGGAATATTATACATAAGCAGGGTTAGGTAATGTACAATTATAGAGATTAAGAGGTTCCTATGAAATATTTTAGATACACTATTGATAGAGGGTTATTACAAGTTAAAAGTCACATATATCGTATTTCCACCTATCATTATAATTGGCATAATCATATTGAGTTATTATGGGTATTAAAAGGAGCTTTAGAAGTGTGTGTAGAGGGGCAGACCTATACATTACAACGAGATGACATGATTTTATATTCATCACAATGTGGGCATGCTACATTGGCATTAGAAGAGGATACGATTGCTCTCGTCTTTCATGTAGAACCACAATGGTTTTTGCAGTATGATCAGGATTTTATGAAGTATCGATTTGTGTCAGTCTCCACACAAGATATAAATATTGCTGAAAGGTATAAAGAGCTTCGCCAATCGTTAGCGTATATTATGAATCATCATACTGCAGAAATAAGCATTAGTGCGCTAGAAACCATGAAGGTAGATGGTGTTATATATACAGTGTTGTCAGATGTGTATGAGATTATACTGGCTAGTCGATACGAGAATCAATTATCCACTAAGATATTGCATCAAGAAGAAAATTTTGAACGGATGGTTCATTTTATCGATGAACATTTTCGCGACCGTCTTGAGTTAGCAACGATTGCTGATGTAGGCGGATATACTGAAAGCTACACCTCTCAACTATTTAAACGGCAGCTGGGGATTACTTTTTTAGAATATGTGTCACGTATGCGATTGCGTGAGGCAGCGATACGATTAGTAAATACGGATGATATGGTTATTCATATTGCAAGTTATTGTGGGTTCCCTGACGTAAAAGCTTTTAATAGTGCGTTTAAAAAACATTTTAAACTAACTCCTTCTGCCTATCGTGAACGGGCAAAGAGAATTGAGCGTCATACAGTGTTAGAAGATTGGAAAGAATATATTAGCTCTGATGATACAGAAATTAAGGGGATATTAACAATGTATGGAAGTTACCTGACTAGAGAAAATGTGAAGTATGAGGAAAATGAATATACGAAACAAAGCCTTGTTAGTAAGGTTCAACGGGTTAAAGAAGAATTACAGCAGCTATTGCAGACCCTAGAATAAGCTAGGTATACTTTACTTGCATATATATAATATTAAGTATATGGATATATTTTTATATAATAAAATAAGGCTGAATTTAATTAATACTGGTAAATGCTATGTTATTACATGTAATAACATAGCATTTTTTTATATATATTGGACTTAAAATTGCAAAAATATAGATAAATATGCCTATTTTATAGAAAAGTATCATGATGAATATTGGATAGAAGGGAGGATGTATAAATAGCTATAATGAGGGCATATATTAATACGGTACTAGAGATTCAGGAGGAATGGAATGGATGCAGTTAGTATTACGTTATGTTATTTAGTGTTTGCCATAGTTATGTTTGTATGGGAGAAGATACCTTTATCGATTACGGCGATGTTAGTATCAGTTGGTCTAGTCTTATCTGGAGTTTTATCTCCTAAAGAGGCCTTTGCAGGCTTTGTAGATGGTAATGTTCTTTTATTTATGGCTATGTTTATCGTGGGTGCAGCATTCTTTGAAACTGGTGTGGCACAAGTGGTAGGTAGTGTAGTTACAAAAATGGCTAGCACTGAAAAAATGCTCATTGTTGCAGTCATGCTAATTACAGGATTATTATCTGGCTTCTTGTCTAATACGGGAACCGCAGCGGTATTGATTCCTGTTGCAATTGGAATTGCACAAAAATCAGGATTTAACCAATCAAAATTTTTAATCCCCTTAGTATTGGCATCGGCTATGGGTGGTAATCTTAGTTTAATTGGGGCCCCAGGAAATATGATCGCACAAGCAGGATTAGAAAAAATTGGCTTATCCTTTGGATTCTTTGATTATGCTTTAATTGGTGGACCAATTTTGTTAGTAGGTATTATTTACTTCTTGTTATTGGGATATAAATTACTGCCAGACACACCAAGTCGTGCTGTAGACTCTACCTATGATACAGTGGAAGATTATAGCCATGTACCAAAATGGAAACAATGGATGGCGACATTGGTATTGGTAGGTACTATCTTAGCAATGATTTTTGAAACTCAAATTGGTGTTAAACTGTATGTATCTGCATGGATTGGGGCACTTATTTCAGTGGCTACGAATGTGGTGACTGAAACAGAGGCGGTAAAATCCATTGATATGAAAACAATATTTTTGTTCGTTGGTTCCTTATCTATTGCTACAGCTCTTGTGAAAACAGGTGCGGGTTCTGTAGTAGCAAATACGATTATGGGATTATTAGGTAGCAATCCAAGTCCATATATTGTGATGGCAGTGATTTTTATCTTATCCGCTGTATTAACAAACTTTATGTCTAATACGGCAGCTACAGCACTGTTGGTGCCTATCGGTTTGCAATTAGCACAGTCTATGGGAGCAGATCCCAAAGCGGTATTGATGGCTACTGTTATCGGTGCATCTTGTGCATATGCAACACCAATTGGTATGCCTGCCAATACCATGGTGTACAACATTGGAGGATATAGTTTTATGGACTACGTGAAAGTAGGGGTTCCTCTCATTGTGATAGTGACAATCGTGTCATTAATTATTTTGCCAATATTCTTTCCCTTTTACCCATAATATAGGAGGTTTGTATGAATAAAGAAGAACAAGTGTTACGAATGACAAAGATCGTTAGTGATTTTGTAGGCCATGTTGCTAAAGTATTACCTGACGATGTACAAGAAAAAATTACAGAATTAGCGAATGATGAACGAAATCCGCTAGCGAAAACAATTTATGCAACTATGAAAGAAAACATGAAGTTAGCAAAAGAGTTAAGTCGCCCATCCTGCCAAGATACAGGAGTATTGCAATATTGGGTGAAAGTAGGTGCTAATTATCCATTGCTTGGTGAATTGGAAAGTATCTTGAGAAATGCAACGTATCAAGCAACACAGGAAACTCCGCTTCGACATAATTGTGTAGAAACATTTGATGAATATAATACTGGAAAAAACATTGGTACTTTAGCACCTTATATTTTATGGGATATCGTGCCAGATCGAGATGATGTTGAAATTTTCCCTTACATGGCAGGTGGTGGTTGTTCCTTGCCAGGTAGCGGTAAAACATTGATGCCTGGAGAAGGCTATGAAGGAGTAGCAAAGTTTGTCTTAGATTTGATGACATCCTACGGATTAAATGCGTGTCCACCATTGTTAATTGGTGTAGGTGTGGCTACGTCTATTGATACAGCGGCGTTACTTTCAAAAAAAGCGTTAATGAGACCCGTGAGTTCCGTGGCACCTAATGAACGAGCAGCAAAAATGGAACAATTGCTAGAAGATGGGATTAATTCCTTGCATATTGGCCCACAAGGTATGGGTGGAGATAAGTGCTTGCTAGGCGTCAATATTGAGCATGGGGCTCGTCATCCATCGGTTATTTCTGTTGCAGTTAATGTGGGATGTTGGAATCACCGCAGAGGCCATATGGTATTTGATAAAGATGGACAATGTACAATTCTATCGCATAGTGGGGTGACATATTAATGGAAAAGAAAGTATTAACAACGCCGATTCAGCGGAAAGATTTAGAAGGTATTAAAGCAGGGGACATCATTTATTTAACAGGTCATATTACGACCTGTCGTGACGTAGCGCATCGTCGGTTGATTGAATTAGGCCGTGAATTGCCTGTGGATGTACGGGATGGCGCCATTTTGCATGCGGGTCCTATCGTCCGAGATCTAGGAGATGACACATTTGAAATGGTGTCTGTAGGACCTACCACAAGTATGCGTATGGAAAAGTTTGAGTACGATTTTGTGAAAGAGACAGGTGTACGCCTTATTGTTGGTAAAGGTGGTATGGGACCGAATACAGAACGTGCTTGTAAAGAATTTGGAGCCTTGCATCTAGTATTTCCTGCGGGCAATGCTGTACTAGCGGCTACAGAAGTGGAAGAAATTGAAAGCGCTAACTGGCGAGAGCTAGGTATGCCAGAAACGCTTTGGACATGTCGTGTGAAAGAGTTTGGTCCTTTAATTGTATCCATTGATACAGAAGGTAATAACTGGTTTGAACAGAAAAAAGTAGAGTATAATGCGAAAAAAGAAGAAGTATTAGAATCTATCTACCAAGAAGTAAAGTTTATTAAATAATGCAAAGCCTATGTAGTTTGTTATACAGATTACATAGGCATTTTTATTTTGTAAGCATCCATGGATTGATAGATGACAAACGCTTTCACGGTACACTGAAATATGCAAATTATGATATAATAAAGGGAATGAAAGCATATCGCGTTACGTTAGTAAGGAGGGCCCATGAGACCATTTGTACATCTGCATAGTCATAGTGAATATAGCCTCATTGATGGCATTAGCCGATTGCCACAAATGGTGAGTCGTGCGAAAGAACTCAATATGTCTGCCCTAGCGTTAACGGACCATGGTAATATGTATGGAGCCATATATTTTTATAAAGAGGCCATAGCACAAGGTATCAAACCCATCTTAGGATGCGAAGTGTATGTGACCGAAGGCAGTCGTTTTGACCGCCCTGAAGGTAAGACCTATGAACGATTAAAGCATTTAATTCTCTTAGCAGAAACCATGGAAGGATACGAAAATATTGTAAAAATTGTATCTAAATCCTCTACAGAAGGGTTCTACCGCAAGCCGCGTGCTGATCGAGATTTGCTATCTACCTACAATAAAGGAATTATTGCTTTGAGTGCTTGTATTGCAGGAGAAATTCCGCAACTAATATTACAGGACAACATTGAGGGCGCTCATCGTGCTTTAGAATGGTATCTTGAGACCTATGGAAAAGAGAACTTTTTCTTAGAGATTCAGAACCATGGAGACCCTAAGGAATTACGGGTTCAAGATGTATTGGTAGATATGGCGGAGCAATATGGTGTGGGACTTGTATGTTCTAATGACTTTCACTATGTCTATGCAGACGATGCGGAAGCTCATGATATTAAGGTATGTATTTCTACGGGTGCAAGGCGGAATGATGTAGATCGCATGAAGTTTTTCAGTAATGAGTTTTATATGAAAAGCGGCGATGAAATGGAAGAACTCTTTGGTCATATTCCAGAAGCTTTGGATAATACGTTGAAGATTGCGGAACGTTGCCATGTAGAGTTCAATTTTGATGCCCACCATTTGCCAAAATTTGATGTACCAGAAGGGGAAACAGCACATTCTTACTTGCGTAAAGTGTGTGAGTCCTATATTCCTCAATTCTATCCAGAGGTAACACCGGTATTACAAGAGCGGCTAGATTATGAGTTAGGTGTTATTAGTCGCATGGGTTTTGAAGATTATTTCCTCATCGTTTGGGACTATGTTAAATATGCTCGTGAACATGGGGTACTAGTAGGCCCGGGTCGTGGTAGTGCCGCAGGGTCAGTGGTAGCCTACTTATTAGGGATTACAGGTTTAGATCCTATTAAATATGATTTGCTCTTTGAACGGTTCTTAAATCCAGAGCGGGTGAGCATGCCCGATATCGATATCGACTTCTGCTATGAAACTCGCAATAAGGTCATCGAATATGTGACAGAAAAATATGGACAAGAACGAGTAGCGCAAATCATTACCTTTGGTACTGAAGCGGCTCGTGCTGTTATTCGTGATGTAGGTCGCGTGCTAGATATGCCTTTACCAGAGGTGAATCGGTTAGCAAAAATGATTCCCAATGAGCTAGGTATCACTTTGAAAAAATCTTTAGAGGTAAAAGAACTCAAAGATCTATATGAAAGTGATGCATCGGTAAAAGAACTATTTGACCTTTGTTTACGATTGGAAGGGATTGCTCGTAATTCTTCTACTCATGCGGCGGGGGTCGTAATTTCAGCAGCACCATTAGATGAGTATGTGCCGGTGCAAAACTCCAATGAAGATGGATTTGTCACGCAATATGATAAAGATAATATCGAAGAACTAGGCCTATTGAAGATGGACTTTTTGGGACTTCGTACGTTGACAGTGATGGGTGAGGCACTACGCCTCATTAAGGAAAATCATGGTGTTGAGCTAGACTTGGATGCCATCCCGTTAGATGACAAGGCATCTTGTGAAATCTTATGTAAAGGGGAAACAGCAGGGGTCTTCCAGTTAGAATCGGAAGGGATTACAAAATTAGTAATGGATTTGAAGCCAGAACATTTTGAAGATTTAATTCCTTTAGTGGCCCTCTATCGTCCAGGACCGTTGGGATCGGGCATGGTAGAAGATTTTATCAAGCGTCGTCATAAAGAAAAAGAAGTGACCTATTTACATCCTATATTAGAGCCTATTTTAGAGGATACATTTGGGGTTATCCTATACCAAGAACAAGTTATGCAGATTGCCTCTGCTATGGGGGGATTCTCCTTGGGGCAGGCGGACTTAATGCGCCGTGCCATGGGTAAGAAAAAGGAATCTGTACTAAAAGCACAACGAGATTCCTTTGTATCTGGTTCTGTGAACAATGGTATCGATGAGAAGCTAGCCAATGAAGTATTTGATCTCTTGCTATATTTCGCAGGTTATGGATTCAATAAATCCCACTCTGCCGCTTATGCCTACATTGCATATCAAACGGCGTATCTGAAAGCCCATTATTTCCCAGAGTTTATGGCTGCTACTATGACAAGCTTTATGGGTAATATGGATAAAATGACGAATTATATCAATGTGTGTAAAGCGAAACAGGTGGCTGTATTAGGACCAGATATCAACCATTCAGAGCGTATGTTTACCGTACAAAATGGACAAATTCGTTTTGGTTTAGGTGGTATCAAAAATGTAGGTGATAATGCCATCGAAGAATTACTAGCAGAACGTAAGACAAATGGGCAATTTACATCCATTGTTGATTTCTGCGAACGTATACCATACCGCGTGGTCAATAAGCGTTTGTTGGAAAGTTTAATCCGATGTGGGGCTATGGATTCTTTCAAAGAAAATCGAAATCAGCTGTTACAGATTTATGAACAAGCCCAAGGGATTGGTTCTAAAGGGCAAAAAAATAATGCTTTAGGAGCGGTGAGCCTCTTTGCGGAGGTTGAGGAAATGGAGAGTATCCATGTTCCAGACTTGCCAGACTTGCCTAAAGAACTAAAGCTGAAAGATGAAAAGGAATATACAGGCTTTTATATTACGGGGCATCCTTTAGATGCCTATCGTGATGAATTGGAAGGACTATTTCAATTAGGGAGATTAGCAGAAAATCCAGAGGATTTTGATGGAAAAACTGTTACCATTGGTGGATTGATTACGGAAAAAGTGGATCGATTAACGAAGGCAAGACAGGAAAAAATGTGCACCTTAACCTTGGAAGATTTCACAGGCACCGTACAAGTAGTAGTATTCCCACAAGGGTATCAAAAAAGTCATATGCTATTGCAACGAGATGGTGTGGTAGCTATCGAGGGACGCATTGATGCGGATGAAAAAGGTGTGCAATGCATTGCTAGTTCCATACAGTTATTGAAAGTAGAATATGATAAAGTACGACAGATACGTATTCATATTGATACAGCTCATGATACACCGCAAGTGAGTCAACAATTACAAAAGCTGTTACAAGAATTACAAGGAGATACACCAGTTACTCTATTCTTGCAACGTCAAAAACGCAGCTTAGCGGTGAACCGTAGTTTTTATTTCACCCCATCAAAAGAATCTATTGGGCGTGTGCAAGCCTTACTAGGGGCCAATGCAGTAGAGTTACTATAAGGAGATAGAAATGAATAAAAAACAAAGATTGTTTGTACCATGGGACCTAGTACAGATAGTTTAGAAATGGTAGAATCCTTATTGCGAGCAGGTATGAATGTGGCACGTTTTAACTTCTCTCATGGTTCTCATGAAGAGCAAGCAAAGCGTATGGAGCTCGTTCGCTTAGCCTCTACTAGAACAGGTATTCCAGTGGCATTAATGCTAGATACAAAAGGCCCTGAAATTCGCCTTGGCTTATTCAAAGAAGGCAAAGTGTGTTTAGAAGAAGGACAAGCTTTTACGTTGACTACAAGAGATGTGGAAGGAACGAAGGAGATTTGCTCCGTGAATCATGCGGGATTGCCAGAAGATGTGAAAGAGGCAAAACAAATTCTCTTATCTGATGGATTAGTGACATTGCGTATTGATTCTATCGAGGGCACGGAGATTCATACGACTGTTATGAACACGGGTATGATGAGCAATCGCAAACGAGTGGCTGTACCAGGAGTATCCTTATCCTTGCCGCCAGTGTCGGAACAAGATGAAAAAGATTTGGTATTTGGTTGTGAAATGGGTGTGGACTATGTAGCAGCTTCTTTCATGCAACGGGCTAGCGATGTAGTGGCCATTCGTCGTATTTTGGAATCCAAAGGGGCAGATATTCGCATCATTTCTAAAATCGAAAATGAAGAAGGTCTTAATAATTTAGATGATATTTTAGAAGTGTCTGATGGATTAATGGTGGCTCGTGGTGACTTGGGTGTAGAGATTCCAGCCGAAGAAGTGCCTGTATTGCAAAAAATGATGATTCAAAAATGTAATGCCGCCTCCAAGCCTGTTATTACAGCGACCCAGATGTTAGAGTCCATGGTAACCAATCCAAGACCTACAAGAGCAGAAGCTAGTGACGTTGCGAATGCCATATTAGATGGTACTGATGCGGTCATGTTATCTGGGGAAACTGCAGGGGGGGACTACCCATTGGAAGCGGTCACAACTATGGCTCGTATTGCAAAAGTAACAGAAACATCTGATTTATATGTGAATAGTAATCATACAGTACCGTTAGAAGAAGCAAAAACGACAGATGCTATTTGTTCTGCTACTGTTGAAGTAGGACGTTCTTTGGGAGCTAGTGCGATCATTACTTGTACTGAATCGGGTATTACAGCCATGAGTATTTCTCGTCATCGTCCAAACTGTCAAATTATTGCAGTAACACCACATGAACACGCTGTACGTCGTATGCAGTTATACTGGGGGGTGACACCGATTCAAGGACCATCCCACTCCAATTCAGATGAAATGGTACACTGCGCTATGAGTGCCGCCTTAGGAGAAGGATTGATTCAATCTGGTGATTTAGTAGTTGTTACTGCTGGTGTGCCATCTGGCTTATCTGGTACAACTAATATGATTCGTGTTCATGTCACTGGTAATGTATTGATCAAAGGTCGTGGAGTTGGTAAACTATCTGTAACGGGACCAATCCATCACGCTGATTCTACAGAGCCTATGACAGATGGAAGTATTCTAGTAGTTCGTGATTTAGAACCAGAATATATGGAACTAGCAAAACGAGCTGGCGCTATTATTACCGCAGAAGAAGGATACACATCGACAGCAGCTATTGCAGGCATTCAATTTGGTATTCCTGTTATTTTAGGTGCTCATGAGCAATCGCAATTGACAAATGGTCAAGTAGTAACAGTCGATGGTATTCGTGGTAATGTCTATGAAGGTATTGCAAACGCAAGATAGGAGGTAACTATGGAGTATCATATTCCTACACAAGCAGATACAGTGGTAGTAGAAGAAATTGTAAATCGTAAATTGCGCAATTCTATGCTTTGGATGGTGTGGGGCTTATTGACTACAGCCATCATCGGATTTATGGCGTTGACGAACCCCAGTTGGTTACGCTTTGCCCATTCCAACTTTAATATCATTTTGTTAGCCGAAGTGGGGGTAGTGTTTTTATTTTCCTTCCGTCAATACACGGCGTCTAACACATTTTTGAAAGCCATGTTTTTCCTCTATTCCATTATGAATGGATTGACCTTGACCGCTATCGCGTTACACTATTCCTTTGAGGTGGTAGTATATGCTTTAACAGGGGCTGTAGCAGTATTTGGCAGTTTTGCCTTTTTAGGAGTAGTGGTAAAAAAAGATTTGTCTGGATTAGGCACATTTTTAATGGGTGCAGTGATTGCGCTACTCATTGCTAGTTTGATTATGATGTTCTTCGGTGCTAGTGACTTTGGATTATTAGTATACAGCTATATAGCCGTAGGGATTTTTTCCTTATTTACCATGTATGATGTATATCGCATTAAACGGACCATAATGGAAGTAGCTTATGAAGATGAAAGTGTTCTGGAACGAGTTGAATTGATTGGTGCTTTAGGTTTATATCTAGATTTTATCAATATTTTCATCAACTTACTTCGCGTTTTCGGTCGTCGGTAACGTATCGTTAATTTGTGAGAGCACATTTATAAAAGGGGGAGCTATAAGCTCTCCCTTTTAGTATGCAAATCTTTCGATATATGAGATAATATATAATAGATTAACACAAGTAAGGAGGTTGTATATGGAAGCAAAAGAATGGCAAACCTTCGTCACAGTGGTGGAAGAAGGCAATATTACGAAAGCAGCAGAAAAATTATTTCTTTCACAACCTGCATTAAGCTATCGATTAAAGCAAGTAGAAGATATTTTAGGGCGGCCCTTATTAATTCGTGCTAATGATGGCATTGCGTTAACTGCAGAAGGCGAGTTGTATTACGATTATTGCCGACGTATGATTCGATCCCGGGAGGAATTGCGACAAAATATTGGAAAGGTGACGGGAAAAATACAAGGTACCTTAAAAATTGCTGCATCCATTAATTTTGCGGACTATGAGTTGCCTCATTTACTCAATAATTTCACAAAACAGTATCCTAAGATTCGTATTGAGGTAAAGACAGGGTATAGCTCCCATGTGAATAAAATGTTTAATTCTGGAGAGGTGATGATTGCCTTTGCCCGTGGTGAATATAATCATGTGCCGAATGGTGTGCGTCTTTTTGATGAACCCTATTGTTTAGTCTATAAACATCCTGTAGATTACAAGGAATTACGAGATATTCCGATGCTTAACTATCGCACGGATGGATCCATTGCGACAGTGGTAGAAAATTGGAAGAAAGAACATAGCGTAGGGGATGTGAGACCAGCCATGGAACTGGATTCTATGGTGACTTGTCGTCACTTTGTGCGAGAAGGATTAGGTTGGGCTATTTTACCATATTTAGGACTTGGTAGTTGCCGTGAACATGGTATTTATGTAGAACCTTTGCGGATGAAAGATAATCGTCCATTGGTACGTTCTACCTATTTGTTCCATGATGAAGTAAGTACAAAGCTCATTGCAGTGAAAACTTTCATTGATTATGTAACAGAGTATTACGAAAATCATCAAATCGTTACATTACCGGGATATACAAGCTAAGAGGCTGATGTGCGTGTGGTAAGGATTTACAACTGTCAGGTATTTTTGTCCATAGATATAAGTATACAACCTAAAGGGATTTGTATATATTTGGTCAGCAAAAAATACGTCCCTGACTACGTATATAGATAGGGTTACATGTCTGGCCGAACAAGGCCTCATAGTTGATAAAGCGTATAAAGTATTACATATAAAGAGCGCAGCTAATTGAGTTGCGTTCTTTTTGTATGTGGTTTTCATTGTAGTTGGTACTTTTGTATATTACTATGCTTGAGCTTTTACAATGTATAGATTTTGCTAATGCTAATATTTGATTAGTTTAGAATACTATTAACAGACTGTTAATGTATATGAAAGTAGCAATTATTATAGATATATATCATGAAAATAGGAACAATTTAGTAGGAATAACATAAAAACCGCATGATACCTATGTTTATAATGTATTCTCTAAATGCATACATGAAGGCTTTTTGATGATAATAAAATTTTTATAAGCCTTATAAAGGATTTTTATTTTTACCTTCTGAAATGATTGGATATAATGAGAGCGTAAAAAGACCTAGACATTTGCACGTTCTAGTATTCTAGTAAGTGGTGAACCGCCCTTATATACATTCATTTATATATATATTAAGTTTCACGTTTATAGAAAGTATGAGTGCAAGCAACATAGGCAATGTATTTATATCTTATGTAGTAAGGAGACACAAGATGAACAAAAAAGTAATCAATGCTTTGATTATGTTGTTAATCCCAATCGTGATCTGGTATAGCCCAGCTCCAGAAGGATTAGCAGATGGTGCTTGGAAACTATTTGGTTTCTATTTAGCAGCTATCGTAGGCTTAATTTTGAAGCCATTTCCAGCTCCTGTAGTAGTATTATCCGCTATCGCAGGTTCTGCATTATTTTTAGGTAACACAAAAGCAGTTCTTTCTGGTTATGCTACAACAACAGCATGGTTGGTATTCTCTGCATTTGCTTTATCTGTAGCATTTGTAAAGACTGGTTTAGGCCGTCGTATTGCGTATCATCTAATCAATGCATTTGGTGGTACAGTACTTCGTTTAGGCTATGTAACGGCTTTATTAGACGGAATCATTTCCCCAGCTACACCATCTAACACTGCTCGTTGTGGTGGTATCGTATTCCCAATCATGAACTCCGTAGCGAAATCCTTGGGCTCTGAACCTGGTGAAACAGCGAACAAAGCTGGTCGTTTCTTAATGGTTAATACGTACATGGTAACAAAAGTTACATCCTTAATGTTCCTAACAGCGATGGCACCAAATGCACTAGCAGGTGACTTCATGGCAAAAATGTTAGGTGTACATTTAGATTGGGGCTTATGGGCATTGGCTATGTCAGTACCAGGCATAGTAATGTTATTAGTAGTTCCATATGTAACATACTTATTAAACAAACCAACGTTGACTACAGTTGACAATAAGAAAATTGCAGCAGAAGGCTTAGCAGAATTAGGACCTATGACTAGTGCTGAAAAAACATTAGTTGGTATTTTCATCTTTGCATTAGTAGGCTGGGCATTGCCTTCTATCTTAGCAGCATTTGGTATTAAATTTAAAATTGATGCTACTGCAGTAGCTATTGTAGCTATGGTTGCTAGCTTCTGCTTAGGCGCGATTAAATGGGATGATATGGTTGCCAATAAAGGTGGCTGGAACACATTGATGTGGTTCGGTGGTATCATCGGTTTATCTGATGCGTTATCTAAAGCAAAATTCTTCGAATGGTTAGCAGATGTAATGCAAACACATCTTCACTTCGGAGATAATGGATTTGTAGCACTTGTTATTATCGGTATTATTTCCGTAGCAATTCGTTACTTATTTGCATCTGGATCTGCTTATGTAGTAGCAATGCTACCTGTATTCTTGGCAGTAGGCCCAGCAGCAGGTGTAAATCCTATGGCATTAGCATTAGTGCTTTGTGCATCTAACTCTTATGGTGGTGCATTAACACACTACGGCGGAGCAGCAGCACCAATCGTATTTGGCGCAGGTTACAATGATGTAAAAGATTGGTGGATTACTGGCGGTATTATCGCTGTATTGTGCTTAACCCTTACATTCGTAGTAGGCTATCCATGGTGGGGTATGCTAGGCATCCTATAGGACAAGGTAATTTGTATAGTCAGAGTCTACAGGGGAAATACCTCTGTAGAACCTGACTTTTATGCTATATTTTGATGTAATAGAAAGGATTTGCTATGAAACATCTAGTGAAAGCAGCTATGGCTGGCTTTGATGAAAAAAATGATGTATTGGTAACGGTTGAACCAATTGCATCTGGTATCGAAGTAGAATTAAAATCAAAAGTTGAGCGTGCTTATGGTAAGCATATTCGTGCTTTCATTGAAGCCACTGTAAAAGAAGCAGGCTTCGATGGCGTGAAAGTAACAGCTATCGATAAAGCAGCTTGGGATTATACTATTAAAGCCCGTGTATTGGGTGCATTAGAAAGAGGGAGCGAAGCATAATGAGCCAATTAACTGAATTAGCAAAAAAACGTTTATCTCGTTCCATGATGTTCGTACCAGGTAACACGCCTAAAATGATTAACAGTGCTGATATCCACGGTGCAGACTCCATCATGTTTGATATTGAAGACTCTGTAGCAGTCACTGAAAAAGATACAGCTCGTTTATTGACAGCAGAAGCTTTGAAAACTTTAAAATTCAAAGGCGAAACAGTGGTTCGTATCAACCATCCTACACAAACTCCATATGGTTATGCTGACCTTGATGTGATTGTACCAGCAAAACCTGACTTGATTCGTCTTCCAAAAACTGAAGATGTATCTGAAGTAGAAATCGTTGCTAAGAAAATTGAAGAAGTAGAAAAAGCGAATGGTTGGGAAGAAGGCACCATCAACATTATCGTAGCTATCGAATCTGTAAAAGGTTTATACAATGTACGTGAAATTGCACAAGGTCCTCGTGTAGTAGCAATCGCTCTTGGTGCAGAAGATTACCGTGCTGACCTTCGTACAGGCAAACATAAACCAGCTCATGAATTGTTATTTGCTCGTCAAACCATCCTTCATGCAGCTCGTGAAGCAGGTATCCGTGTGCTTGATACAGTATTCTCCGATGTGAAAGATCCACAAGGCTTCCGTGAAGAAGTAGAATTCATTAAAGCTCTTGGTTATGATGGAAAATCTTGTATTCACCCAAGCCAAATCAAAATTATCCATGAAGTGTTCACTCCAGATGAAAAAGAAATTGCTCATTCTGTAAAAGTGTTGAACTCCTATGCAGAAGCACTTCGCAACAATAAAGGCGTTATCGCAGTAGATGGTAAAATGATTGACGGTCCTATCGTAGTACGTGCACAACGCGTGGTAGATAAAGCCCGTGCAGCAGGTATCAAAGTAGAGCTTGAGGAAGGAGCAGAAATCGATGTTAAATAAAATTGGTCGCGATATTCCTATGGAATTAGAATGCCTTCAAGGTCGTCGTCTCTATGAAGGACAATTTGCAATGACAGAAACTGCAGTTCGTGCAGGTAAACCAGTGAAACTTCACACTCCAGGCGAAGATAAATTAGTAGGCTCTATCGATGAAGCTATTGAAAAAGTAGGTCTGAAAGATGGCATGTCTATTTCCTTCCACCATCATTTACGTAATGGTGACTATGTAATGAAACTTGTGATGGACCGTGTACAAGCCAAAGGAATCAAAGATATTACAATCCTTAATTCTTCCTTAGCACCTTGCCATGAGTTCTTAATCGATATGATTAAAGATGGTACAGTAACAGCCATCGAAACATCTGGTCTTCGTGATGCATTGGGCAAATTCTTAAGCTTGAACCCAGGCGTATTAAAACGCCCAGTAGTAATTCGTTCCCATGGTGGACGTGCTCGTGCCGTTTGCACTGGGGAAGCTCATATTGACGTAGCTTTCATGGGCGTACCTGCTTGTGATCGTCGTGGTAATGCTACAGGCCGTAAAGGTAAATCCGCTTGCGGTGCGTTGGGTTATGCTATGGTTGACTCTCACTATGCAGACCAAACTGTATTATTAACAGATAACTTAATCGACAATGTATACCCAATCTCCATCCCTCAAACAGATGTAGATTACATCGTAGAAGTAGAGGCTATCGGTGACCCAGAAGGTATCGCATCTGGTGCGGTGGGAATCACAAAAAATCCTGTACAAATTAAAATTGCGGAAATGGCAGCAGAATTCCTTGATGAAGCGGGCATTATCCAAGAAGGTTTCTCTTTCCAATTAGGCGCTGGCGGAGCTCCATTAGCAGTAGCTAAATTTATCGGTGAAAAATTAGAGAAAAAAGGCGTTGTTGGTGGATTCGGTGTTGGCGGTGCTACAGGCGTACTAGTAAGCATGCTTGAAAAAGGTCACATCAAAGCGATTTATGATACACAAACATTTGACACAACAGCAGCGGCATCTTTGGATACAAATCCAAATCATATCGAAATGAGCGCATCCATGTACGCAGACCCTACAACAGACTGCATGACAAACTACTTAGATGTAGTATTCTTGGGCGCTACAGAAATCGATACAGATTTCAACGTAAACTGTATGACTGACTCCAACGGTATCTTGATGGGTGCATCCGGTGGTCACTCTGATACAGCAGCAGGTGCAAAAGTAACTGTTATTACATGCCCATTGATTCGTGGTCGCTTGCCAATGATTCGTGAACGCGTGGAAACAGTTATCACTCCAGGTGAAAGTATCGACGTTTTGGTAACAGAACGTGGTATCGCGATCAATCCAAATCGTCAAGATTTAATTGAACGTTTCAAAGATTCTAACTTGCCAATTTACACAATTGAAGAGTTACAACAAATGGCGTACGACATGGTTGGTAAACCGGAAGGTATTGAAGTATCTCAAGATCCTAAGGATGTAGTAGCTATCATCGAATATCGTGATGGATCTATCATCGACGTAGTACGTAAACCATTACTGTAATTACATACTATCAAATACAAAAGGATTGAACTCAACGAGTTCAATCCTTTTTGTATATCTATTATATGCAATAGACTATTATATAGTGCTTTTTATATAGGTAATAAAGGTATGAACAGCTCTACGTTGTAGGGAATTTGCTTGATAATAAAGCTTTGTTTCTCGCAATAGAGGTGTACCATCTTCCCATAGTAATGGTTCAAAGGTAAATTCATCAGAGAACCTTCCCAATCCTGTTTCTGGGAGAACAGACCATCCTAAATTTTTTCTGATGAATTGTCGACATGTAGCCATGGTATCAACTTTTATACTATCGTTGGGAGGGACTTGGTAATGCTGTTTCCACCATTTATCGATGATAGTATATAAATCATGGGCTGTTGCATATCGTATAAATGGTAAAGTCAAGATGTCTTCTCTGGGCATAGGTTTAGAAGGTAAAGACGTATTGGTTACTAAACCGATGCGATCTGTATGAATTAACAATGATTCACCGTCAATGGATTGAGGACCGCGAATAATAGCAACCTCTACCTCATTAGACTGAAATAATTGAGCTATTTTAGAGCTAATGCCAGTATAAACTTCTAACTTTACCTTTGGATAGGCTTGCGTAAACCCTGATAAAATATCAGGTAACATATAATTGGCGTAGATGCTCGAGACGCCAAGCCGTAATGTTCCCGTTATTTCTTTACTATAATTGGATAGAGTGTTTTCAAATTCACGCTTTCTATGTAGCATATCTAAGGCATAGTGATAATATAATTCCCCTGTTTCTGTTAAGGTAACGCCACGAGATGTACGTATAAATAAAGGTTTATTGAACTGCTTTTCTAGTTGCTGTAGACGATACGATAACGCAGGCTGAGAGATATATAAGCGATTGGCTGCCTTCGTCATATTTCCCTCTTCTGCAATAGCAATAAAAAAATGCCAATCTTTTTCCATAGTTTCCATGGTAGCCCTCCTTTAATAAAAATATTTTATCATATAAGATAAATGTAATCTATTTTATTTATTTACTTACAACATATATACTTAAACTATAAAGGCCTTCAAGTAAGGTAAAACCGTAGTTAGTCATAAGTAGGAGGACTAAGATGGCAGGAAAAAGTTTAATCTATAAAATATTAGAATCTCATTTAGTAGAGGGAAGATTGGTTGCAGGTGAAGATATTGCTGTTGCCATAGACCAAACGTTAACACAGGATGCCACAGGGACTATGGCGTACTTAGAGTTTGAATCACTAGGTTTAGATACAGTAAAAACCCTATCCGTATCCTATGTAGATCATAATACATTACAAGATGGATTTGAAAATGCAGATGATCATAAATATTTACAAGATGTAGCAAGTAAATATGGTATTTATTACTCAAAAGCAGGTAATGGGATTTGCCATCAAGTACATTTAGAACGATTTGCTAGACCAGGTCAAACCTTAGTAGGTGCAGATAGTCATACTCCAACTGCTGGAGGTTTAGGGATGTTTGCTGTCGGTGTTGGGGGTATGGATGTGGCAGCATCTATGGCAGGAAAGCCATTCCATTTAACTTGTCCTAAAGTTACTAATATTAAATTAAATGGGCGTTTACGACCTTGGTGTGCAGCAAAAGATATCGTGTTAAAAGTATTAAGTATTTTAACCACTAAAGGAAATGTAGGAACAGCCATCGAGTATACAGGTGAAGGTGTGGTATCTTTAACAGTACCGGAGAGAGCAACAATCACAAATATGGGGGCAGAAATGGGAATCACTACATCCATTTTCCCAAGTGATGCAAAAACAAAAGAGTTTTTACGCGCTCAAGGTCGTGAAGATGTATGGGTGGAATTACAGGCAGATGAAGATGCACAGTATGATGAAGTTATTGAAATTGATCTAAATACATTAGTGCCTATGATTGCATGTCCACACTCTCCAGATAATGTAAAAACAGTAGCAGAATTAAAAGATGTTGCCGTAGATCAAGTATTAGTGGGAAGCTGTACCAATTCCAGTTATCGAGACTTAATGATCGTAGCAGCAATGTTGAAAGGACGTAAAATTCATCCAGATGTGAGTTTTGGGGTAGCTCCTGGATCCAAGCAAGCATTAGCAATGATTACAAAAAATGGAGCCTTAGCAGATATAATTGCTTCCGGAGCACGTCTGTTTGAAAGTGCCTGTGGATTCTGTGTAGGTTGTGGACAAGCACCACGAACAAAATCTATTTCATTGCGTACGAATAACCGTAACTATGAGGGTCGTAGTGGGACTAAAGATGCCTTAGTGCATTTAGTTTCAGTAGAAACAGCGGTAGCCTCTGCTTTAACGGGAACGATTACAGATCCTCGTGAAATAGGAATAGAAGTACCAACCATTGAGCTCCCTGAGGTGTATGAAATTGATGATTCCTTGATTGTTGCTCCAAGCTGTGATGTGAACCAATCTATTTTACGTGGTCCTAATATTGGCGAACCTCCAAGTAATAGTGCCTTACCAGAAATAATTTCTGCTAAAGTGGCTATAAAAGTAGAGGATAAAATTACAACAGATCATATTATGCCAGCTGGACCATATTTGAAATTTAGATCGAATGTACCTAAATATAGTCAATATGTATTTAGCCCTGTAAAACCAGATTTTGCAGAAGAATGTAAAGAAAATATTGAGCATGGATACTATAATGTGATTGTAGCTCGTGAAAGTTATGGACAAGGATCTTCTCGTGAACATGCCGCGCTTTGCCCAATGTATTTAGGAGTAAAAGCAGTGATTGCAAAATCTATTGAACGGATTCATATGGATAATCTTGTTAACTTTGGTATTTTGCCTTTATTATTTGAAAATGATGCAGATTATGAGAGTATTCAAGAAGGTGATGAATTATTCTATCATTGTGATGATGCTTCCTTTGCAGCTGGTGTATTTACCGTAGAGAATAAAACAAAATCTACTATTTATACATTAAGAACACCATTAAATGAACGACAATTAGAAATTGTTCGAGCAGGAGGTAAATTGAACTTCTTGCGTAATGGTGGACAATAATTAGTAATAATAGTGAATAGATACAGTAAGAGATGGCACAGTGTAGACTGTGTCATCCTCTATATTCGAGGTGAATGATGAAAGAATATATGAAATTACCCGTATTATATATGCGTGGGGGAACTAGTAAAGGAGCTTATTTATATGCTCCAGACTTGCCTAGAGATCAAGTAGAACGGGATGCAATGATTCTATCCCTCTATGGGAGTCCAGATATACGTCAAATTGATGGGATTGGAGGAGCAGACCCTTTAACGAGTAAACTGGCTATTGTGGGACCTGCTTCGGTGGAAGGATGTGATATAGATTATACATTTGCTTACGTAGGTATCGATACGGCAGTTGTCGATTATGAAGGTAATTGTGGTAATATTTCATCTGGAGTTGGTATTTTTGCTATGTTACGTGGTTTGGTAGAACCAGTAGAGCCAATAACTGTAGTTCGTATACATAATACGAATACCCATAAAATCATAGAAGCTCATATACCTGTACAAGATGGATTACCAGTGGTAACAGGAGACTTTGCCATCGATGGAGTTCCTGGTACAGGGGCACAAATCATGCTTTACTTTCAATCCCCTAGTGGGGCTAAAACTGGGAAATTACTGCCTACAGGCAATGTGCGAGATACCATTACTTTGGAAGTGGTCAATGCGCATACAGCGAAGAACAATCATAGGATAGATGTAAGTTTTGTGGACTCTGCCACACCGAGTGTATTTGTGAAAGCAGAAGATTTAGGATATACAGGAACAGAACTGCCAAGTGACATTGAAACAGATGAAGAGGGGCTATTGGCTATATTAGAAGATATTCGTAGGACTGCCGCTGTCAGAATGGGATTAGCTACATCAAAAGATAGTGCTAGTCCAGCCATTCCAAAGGTATGTATGGTGGGAACGGCTTGTACGTATACAGATATACAGGGCCGTGTTATTGAGGGTGCATCGATAGATATAGTAGCACGAACAAAAGCATTACAAGTGATTCATAAGGCCTATGCAGTGACGGGAGGTATTGCTACTGCAACAGCAGCGCTCATTCCAGGGACAATCGTCAATGATGTGATCAGTGAAGAAGCTAAGCGTACAAAAACAGTAACTTTAGGTCATCCAAGTGGGACTTTCACATTTACTATTGATATAGATACAGAGAGTTTATGTGTTACCAAAGCTGGTGTAGCTAGAACGGCTAGACCTATAATGGATGGTATTGCTTATGTTAAAGTAGGTAAATACTAGTAGAATGCAGTAGAAAATTTACTGTAACAGATATACCATGATATACAGAGGAAAACCTATTATATTGTATGTTCTTTTCTTTAAATCTATTTTTATAGTATGGTAGGAATCATAAAATACATCTATTTTTGTGAATAGATATATGTACACCTTGTAATGAAGGATAAATTCCTTTATTATATAGCTATATATTATAGTATATAAGTAAGGAGAGGTAATATACATGAAACAACCATTAATCGGCATTTCAGGTTCTCATATGATTGACCAAGGAGGTCCATTCCCAGGGTATAAACGATCCTATGTAAATGATGATTATGTGCAATCCGTATTAGAAGCAGGTGGTATTCCTGTGATTATTCCATTCCAAGAAGATGAAGCTGTGTTGAAAGCTTTGGTGGAGCGCATTGATGGGTTACTTTTATCTGGCGGTCATGATATTGCCCCACAATTCTATGGCGAAGAGCCAGAACGTGGGTTAGGTGAAATTTGGCCAGAACGCGATATTTTTGATATGCGTCTATTAGCCTTTGCGAAAGAACGGAACATTCCTATTATGGGTATTTGTCGTGGTCATCAAATTATCAATGTAGCTCACAAAGGTTCTTTGTATCAAGATTTACCTGCCTTTGCTACGATTAAGCATGCCCAAAGCCAAACAGCAGGATTACCAACTCATTCCATGGTGATTGAAAAGGACTCCCAATTATTTGCTATGGTAGGTGCAGAAGAAGTGATGGTTAATTCCCATCATCACCAAGTCGTGAAAGAAGTTGGGGAAGGCTTGCGTGTGGTAGGACGTGCGAAAGATACTGTAGTAGAAGCAATGGAAGGTACTGACTATCCATACCTACGTACTTATCAATTCCACCCAGAAATGATGCGTCATACAGAGTTAAATAAAGTAATTTTTGAAGATTTTGTAACCGCTGCTAAATAGTATGTAAAGAGTTAATTTTGCTCTCAAATGGTGTAGCTTGCGTAAGGAAATTGATACACCATGTAATTTACATATGGAAAGGGTCCTTAGGGACCCTTTTTTGTATGGTATATTAGGGTGGCTAGCTGTAGATACCATGTACTATAAAATACTTAGATAAAGGCATCAATAGTGCGGAATATATCAATATAAAATAAATAGAGGAACATTGATACGCAATGATCAATGTTCCTTTATTTACTGTAAAGTGTTGTAGTATTTTTGTTCACATGGATATAAAATGCATAGCCTCGTAGCTACTATTCTCCTGAATGCGCTTTGTAGAATTCTAAAAACTGTTGTGCCACCATGGACAAAGGTTGTCCTTTGATGGTGATAAATGCTTTATAGAATGTGTTGGTCAGTTCTGTTAACTTAATGCGAGTCATATCTGGATGAGATACAGTTTCCTGTCCATCCATAGGAATAATGGCTATGGTACGTCCAGATTGAGCCCATTCAATGGCAGAACTCTTTGTGGTAGTTACAGAAATAACATTGAGAGAAGAGAAGTCATTGTGATGAGCTTGCATCAACATACGTACAGAACCACCAGACAAGCTAAGAGGACATTTGGCAATATCATTCCAAGAAATACTTTCTAGGTCACGGTCTGTCCAAAATAAATCTTTTCGGAACAGAGCATATAAGTCCTCCGTTTGCGTATAGAGAACATCAAATTTGTTGGTATCTACCATTTGCTCGTTGCATAGACCAATTTCAGCGCTACCATTTAATAAGGATTCTGTAACATCTGTCATTAATCCTTCATAGATTTCATAACGCACCACAGGGTATTGGCGGGAAAAGAAATGCAAATATTGCTGAATTAAGGCGGTAGACCTTGAGGCAGAGGAGGCGATACGAAGAGTGCCTTCTACCTCAGAACTAAGACGCTTTACATCAGCGTAGGTAGACTCCTCAATGGAACACAATTGTTGTGCTTTTTCATAGAAAATGCGACCGGCTTCGGTGAGGTGAAAGCTAGCTCCACGTTGGCCACGCTTGATAACTAATAGGGGGGTACCAAATTCTGCTTCTAAGTACTTGAGTTGCTTACTTAAAGCTGGTTGCGTAATGTGCAGTATCTCTGCTGCTTGCGTCATATTCCCCGTTTGTACTAAGATGATAAAATTATAATAGTAAGATGTATCCATGGTATCCTCCTAAACATACGTAGTCAGATGTCATGTTAGTTCGTTTCTATTCATGGGCGCACATCATCGTACAATAGATCTCTTATTGTTAACCTTTACTATTCTATTGTACTATAAATTTTATAATTCGTCTCCTATATTTGTTAACTAATGCTGTTAATTATGGTTTAGTTTATGATTATAACTCATGGATATAAACCTATATAAAAAGTAGGAATATTGACGTGCTATATTGAGAATGATATAATTGGGTCATATTGTTGCCTGTACAGTGCAGGGAATTAAGAAGTAATTGGACTATAGTTAGGTCTGGAAAGGAAGGGGAATTTGTATGGATATGCCATTTTTTACACAATTTCTCATGATTAGCGATCCCATGACAGTAGGAATACTTGTGTTATTCCTTATTGCGTTGGGATACGTGTATTTTCTTCAAAAAAGAAATATTCAATTCGGCACATTGGTGATGATTGCCACTGTAGTAGGTGCTGTGTTAGGGGTTGCGGTGCAATTGATTGCAGGATTCCCTAAAAACCCAATGGACGTGGTATTTATTAAGGAAAGCACGAAGTGGTTCTCTCTTATTGGGGGAGGATTCATTGATTTAATCCGAATGCTCGTCATTCCTGTGGTATTTATTTCCATTGTTCATGTTATTTTGCATATGGATACGAATGCGAACTTAAAACGCCTTGTATCCTCCACAGGTGTAGTAGCTTTAATCATGGTAGGTATTGCTGCTATTGTAGGTTTAGTACTAGGTACTGTAACAGGATTAGGAGAAGGTACCTTAGCAGTGGCTGGTGATTCTAAAATGCGAGAGGTAAAACCTGTTGTAGATACATTGCGTGCCTTGATACCAGCAAATCCTATTAATGCAATGGCGCAAACTAATGTTATTGCTGTTGTTGTATTTGGCGTTATTATTGGTGGTGTTGCTAGACTTGTGAAACAACATGGTGCCAGTGATTTAGAAGTAGTCACAAAATTATTTGATGAAGTGCACACAGTTATCTTCTGGGTAGCAGATTTTGTGATCGGCTTAATGCCATATGGTGTTGTGGCGTTGTTGGCCACAACATTGGCGCAAAAAGGGTTTGGCGCTATTGCTGATATGGGCTTGTTTATTATCTTAATCTATGTAGGTGTTGCAATCATGTTAGTAGTACAAGCTGTATTATTAACTATGTTTGGCGTTAGTCCAATCATGTATTTCCGTAAAGCAAAAGAAGCCTTAATCTTGGCTTTCACATCTCGTTCTAGTATGGGTGTATTACCATTGACGGTAGAAACATTAACTAAAAAATTAGGTGTTAATCCTGCCACTGCGAATACAGTAGCAAGTTTTGGTACGACAGCAGGCATGCAAGGCTGTGCAGGTATCTTCCCAGCCTTATGTATCGTTTATATCGCTCGCGTATCTGGAGTGCCATTAGACTTTACAATGTATGTGATGAGCGTTATCGTAATTGCATTAGGCTCCTTAGGGATTGCAGGAGTTCCAGGTACAGCAACTATGGCAGCATCCGTATCCTTATCTGGTACTGGTATGGGAGCATTCTTCGGCTCCATTTCTCCAATTTTAGCAGTAGACCCTATTGTAGATATGGGACGTACAATGTTAAATGTAAGTGGTTCTATGACAAATGCTATTGTAGTAGATCGTTTGCAAGGAACTTTTGACCAAGAAGCCTTTAACGACACAAAAACAATTCGATAAGGTATAAGTAATGTATTAGATGCATCATGTATCTATGATGAAAGTACTAAAAGATATACAGCTGCAACCTATTGATATCGCGTAGGTTGCAGCTTTTTTCTATCATGGAGTTGAAGAAAATAGGATATTCTATTCCTTGAATGTGCCATGACAGATGTAAAATAAGGACCTCTATCGTGCGACAGAGGCCCTTATTTGTATGGGGTATATATTAATATAGGGAAGGGAATATAAAAGAATATAGGTAAGGCTATTTAAGGGTATTTAAGGGTATATATAGGAAACCTTACCAGCGATCAATGCCTAGGTGGCGTTCCATACGACGCATCATGCGTGCGAAGGCGTCATCCTCTTCCTTTTTTTGTGATTTTGTTTCTTCAACTACAGGAATAGAGTTAGGTGATGTGATAATCACAGTATCACCAAAGGTATGGTATGTATGACCACCTACACGTTTAGTTTGGGAGTAACTTTCATCATAGGAGTAAGGTTCTACACGATCTTTATGAAAAAAATCATCCTTGTTATATTCACGTACACCCGCATTGTAAGCATCGATAGCAGCACGTTTTTTAGTAATCAATATTTGAATCACTGCATCTGTATCTGCTAAGTAAGTTTCCAAATCTTTCGTGTATGCTTTCATATCCTCAGTAGATGCCATTTTAAAAGACATAGGTGTATGGTCGCTTTGAAAACTAGGGTAGTTGATGGATGAAGCAAAAGCGGAAGAACCAATAGTCATGGCTAGTGTTGTCAAGAGTAGTGCACGTTTCATAAGTGTCTCCTTTTCATCATTACATTTGTAAAATATAGTTCAGTACCTAGTAGTGTTTATCACCGCAGGTATATTTTGAAAACAACTGCGTGTAAGGGTTTGTTACATACTAGTATCCATCTTGAGAAGTGGACCCTGTAGTTAAAGTATATCCTAGTAATATGAAGATACGATGATGCATGGTGAAAGATATGTATAGCTACTATATGGAGGATACCTATGAACCTATATACTTATGAGTTAGGGTACAAAAAAGCGACTGTTTTCACAGTCGCTTTAGTATACCTATACTAGTTCTAACCCACTTGGGATAAGGTATATGTAATTTGACCCACTTGGGTATATATCATTACTACTTAGTATATCATTTGTATGGGGTACTTACCCTTAGAACTACTTAGTTCTCTATGTAGGTTGTTTTGTATCACTTGATACAATCTTATAGTACTTATCTAAGAAACCACTCGGCTTACTGATTAGATAAGAGTTTCTCCGTGTTGAGAGAAGAATGCTTGTGGATGAGCACATACTGGGCAAAGTTTTGGAGCTTCTTCACCGATGTGGATATAACCACAGTTAGCACAGATCCAAGCAACTGGTTGTTCACGTTTGAACACTTTACCGCCTTCAACAGCAGTTACAAGGTCAAGGTAACGTTCTTCGTGACGAGCTTCGATAACACCAACTTGTTCGAATAAGTAAGCGATTTTAGCGAAACCTTCTTCTTTTGCAACTTTAGCAAATTCTGGGTACATTACAGTGTGTTCGTAGTGTTCGCCAGCAGCAGCATCTTTTAAGTTGATTGCTACGTCAGCGTTTACATCGCCACCGTGTAACAATTTGAACCATACTTTAGCATGAGCGGATTCGTTGATTGCTGTTTCTTCGAAGTAATCAGCGATTTTGTTCATACCAGCTTTACGAGCTGCACTTGCATAGTATGTGTATTTACGGTTAGCTTGAGATTCACCAGCGAATGCTGCTTGAAGATTTTTTTCTGTTTGAGTACCTTTTAATTCTGGCATTTTTGTTCCTCCATGTACTTTACATAGTTGTAATAAAATAAATACTTATTTGTATAATGGGCTTGTTCACTTGAACAAGTCCCTATCGATTTCGTTACTTAACGAATAATCATTGTTGATTACATTATAGACTATGAAAATGAGAAATGCAAGTCTTTTTTTAGAAAAATTTAAATTTTTTTGTAAATGATAAAGCCTCTCAATCGGCTATAGTATCGCATTTATAGCTATTTAATTCCCTATAAAAACAAGGGGATTACACAGAAAAGAAATTGAGAATCGAACTCAAGAGATAAAGCTGTAATGATAATACATAGAAATCCCTCTATTTATAGGGTTTCTTAGTTATGAAACAGAAAAGGGGAGTTGTCAGTTGCTAACAAGTGATAGCAGTCATCAGTACTGATGAGAGGGTTGACAGACTTAGTGCAAACTTTTAGTAATACCCATACGGCCCTATAGAGAAATATAAAGTTAGATGATATACTATAAACATAATCATGGAAATAGGAGGTGCCTATGGGATTTATAAAATACCAAGTAGGTGATGTGGTACAAATGAAGAAACCCCATCCTTGTGGTAGTCAGAATTGGGAGATTAAACGAACTGGCGTTGATTTCGTAACAGTCTGTGAAGGCTGTGGGCATCAAGTGATGATACCACGACCTAAGTTTGAAAAGAATGTAAAAAAGATAGTATCCAGAAAAGAAGCAACAGAAGAATAAAATATGATTCGTAAATCATAATAATTTTCTAGGAAAGGGATACCTATGGTTGATTTAATGAAATATGCAGCTAAGGGCGGTTGTGCTTGCAAGATTGGGCCGCACATTTTAGAGGATGTGTTGCAACATATGAAGATGCCTACACATCCAGCTGTATTGACCGATGCATCTGGTATGGAAGATGCTGGAGTGTATCAAATTAATGAAAGTCAAGCTATTGTACAGACGGTGGATTTTTTTACACCTCCAGTGGCAGATCCGAGACTCTTTGGTAGAGTAGCGGCTTGCAATAGTTTAAGTGATATATATGCCATGGGGGGCACGCCTATATCAGCATTGAATATTGTAGGATTTCCTGTGTCTTTAGTGAAAGAAGGTGTCCTTCGTGAGGTCTTAGAAGGTGCCAATGAGGTCTTACTGGAGACGGGAGTAGCTCTTCTTGGTGGTCACAGTATCGAAAATGAAGTGCCTATTTTTGGAATGGCTGTGACCGGTCTCATTAATCCACGTCATATTTGGACGAATGGAGATGCTCAAGTGGGTGATGTCTTAATTCTATCTAAACCGATTGGAACGGGCATTATGAACACGGCTGCAAAAGGTGGCGTATTCCCAGAAGGTGTGCAGGAAGCTGTGCACAGTATGGGAACGATTAATAAAGGAGCTCGAGATGTGGCGGCGCAGTTTATCATTCATGGTTGTACGGATATTACGGGATTCAGCTTGATTGGTCATGTATCTGAAATGGCAAAAGCTAGTGGAACATCTGTGGAACTCTATGCGGAGCAAATTCCTCTCTTTACCGATGTATTAGAGGCTGCTAGTATGGGCTTAGTCCCAGCATCTACGTATGGGAATCGTAAAGCATTAGGTGATCAAGCTGAGTTTGCTGACCATTTAGATCCAGTATGGAGCGATATTTGTTTTGATCCGCAAACATCAGGTGGTTTATTATTTGCTTGTTCTGAAAGTGAAGGAAAGCAGTTACTTTCAGAGTTACAAGCAAAGGGTTTACAGGCCGCGCAGATCGGCCGTGTCATTCAGGAAGGAAGGAAACAAGTCTATGTCAAATAAAGAAGTAACGATAGATATGCGAGGCCAAGTATGCCCAGCGCCTGTGATTGAAGCAAAAAAAGCGATGGATTCTGATGCGAATCTGTATGTAAAAGTCATTGTCGACAATGATGTGAGCCGTGACAATGTGGTGAAACTAGGGGAATACCGTGGCTATGAAAACCATGTATTAGAACAAGAGGGAAATTACATCGTTGTATTGATTCCCCCTACAGCTGTGAAAGCGGAAGTGACTGCGGTTAGTGCTGTAAATATTCAAACTTCGAATGATTTAGAGGACCTGGATTTGGAAGATATTTTTGAAAATGAATTTGCTGCACCCCTAGGAAAGGTTGTAACGAATACAACGATTGCTGGTGGAGAGGCCCCATTTTATATGACAAATGGTACAGGTAGCTTGGAGCGCAGTATTGCAGCTTATGAAAAAACAAAAGCAGAAAAAGCAGCAATGGGTGCGCCGATTAGTCAAGATACAGTTCCCCCTGAATTGATGGGAACCGCGGTACCGTCTGTGCCAACCTCTTCTATGGGTGGCAAAGTGCTATTGTTGACAAAAGATTATTTGGGTGAAGGCAGTGAAGAGTTAGGTCGTAATTTGATGAAGACATTCATCTATGTATTGACAGAAACAGATGTGAAACCCAAAGCCATCTATTGCATTAATAGCGCTGTAAAAATGCTGGTAGAAGGGTCGGAACATATTGAAAACTTCAAAGCCTTAGAAGCAGCAGGGGTGACTATTAGTGGCTGTGGCATTTGTTTAGACTTTTACGAGGTGAAAGACAAAGTGCAAGTAGGCACTATTACGAATCTGTATGCTATTACTGAAAGTATGATGCAAGAACCATTTGTTACATTGTAATTAGATGCGTGGTAACATTGGTAGATAGACCTGGAAAGATTGAATGAGGTAGACGCACATGAACGTTTTTGCAGTAGATAGTAAGAAACCTGATACAGCTACAGATAAGGTACCACAAAAAGTACTCGTTCTATTTAGCTCTTACTATTTTGCAGATAAAGCAGATAAAATGTTAGGGCAATATAAAGTGCCTCATCAGTTAATGCCAGTTCCACCAGAGCTATCTAGCGCTTGTGGGCTCTCTATTGGTGTGCAAGAAGAATACATAGAAGAAGTGTTACGTATCTTTGAAGTAGAAAAAATAACTCCTTCTCATATGTATTATTATAAAAAGGGAAAAGAACCAACTGAATATGTACGCAGATCTTGCTAACTAAAAAAGGCATATACAGTGATATTTTAAGTAAAAGTACACTGTATATGCCTGTATTGTTAGTAGGTTATTATACGTTGAAGCGGAAATGTGTTACATCGCCGTCTTTCATAATATAGTCTTTGCCTTCTAGGCGAACAAGACCTTTTTCTTTGGCCGCATTTTGGCTGCCGCAAGCTTCTAAATCGTCAAAGGATACGATCTCTGCACGAATGAAACCTTTTTCGATGTCAGAGTGGATTTTACCAGCTGCTTGAGGAGCTTTTGTGCCTTCCACGATAGTCCACGCACGAGCTTCCATTTCGCCAGCTGTGAAGTAGTTAATTAAGCCCAATAAGGAGTAACTAGCTTTGATTAATTTTGTTAAGCCACTTTCTTCTAAACCGAGGTCAGCTAGGAAAGCTGTTGCTTCTTCGTCGGATAATTCAGCAATTTCAGATTCAATGCGAGCAGATACGACAACTACGCCAGAACCTTCTTTAGCAGCATAGTCTTCTACTTGTTTTACAAATTCGTTGCCAGAGTAGTCGGACACTTCATCTTCCCCCACGTTGGCTACGTATAAAGATTTTTTAGCTGTTAATAGTGTTAGGTCTTTTAAGATTTCTAGCTCATCGTCTGTTAAGCCTTGGGCACGAACAGGGATGGCATCGCCTAAAGCAGCAGATACTTTTTCTAAAATAGGCGCTTCCATGCGAGCATCTTTGTCACCAGATTTTGCTAACTTAGCAATACGTTGTAAGCGTTTATCTACGCTTTCAAGGTCAGCTAAACAAAGTTCGGTGTTGATGATTTCAATATCGCGAACAGGATCTACAGAACCAGCCACATGTGTGATGTTAGGGTCGTCGAAACAACGGATAACTTGGGCGATGGCATCGACTTGGCGAATGTGGCTTAAGAATTTATTGCCTAAACCTTCCCCTTTGGATGCACCAGCCACAAGGCCTGCAATATCTACGAAACGCATGGCAGCAGGTAAGATGCGTTTAGAACCGAACATCTCAGCCAACACCGCTAAACGAGCGTCGGGTACGTCTACGACGCCTACATTTGGTTCGATGGTACAGAAAGGGTAGTTTGCCGCTTCTGCGCCAGCTTTTGTAATAGCATTAAACAATGTACTTTTTCCGACATTTGGAAGGCCTACAATGCCTACTTCTAAATTTGTGCTCATGTGTGGGTAACTCCTTTGTTGGTTGCGATAAATTATTAAAGTAATATAAATGCCTAACGATATAAGGTTTAGTGGACCTTAACACGTTAGGCATTTCGTGTTCCATCATTCGAGATGAGCCTAACGCCTAGTACACGTTGAGGGCTCTCTTTTTTACAGTCATAGTATACCATAATTGCATACTAACTGCCAATAGATTTATATAAAATGTAATAATAGAGGAAAGCTGATGCGTTTTGACCAACCTTCCTCTACTTTATTTTTGGCTATGTTATTACAGTTCCGGGTATCTTATGAAATAAGATGCTATTAACGTATATCTTATAGATAATGTGCACGTAATTCTTCAGCAGATTTTGGAGACAACCAAGCTGGTGCGATATCGAATACTGTGAAAGCACCACGGCCACCATGTGCTGCTAAGCGATGCACACCACGAGCGAAGGCTACTAATACAGCGCCAGTGAACTCAGGGTTAGAGTCTAGTTGTAAACCGAATTCGTAGATGTGTTTTGTACCTGTTGTAGTTTCGCCGCTGCGGATCACAAGACCGCCATGTGGGATGCCTTTGTGATTAGCATCTAATTCTTCTTGGGAGATGAATGTTACAGTTGTCTCATAGCCAACGAAGTAGTTAGGCATTGTTTTAATTTCATTTTCAATGCGAGCTGCGTCAGCGCCTTCTTCCAATACTACATAGCATTCACGAAGGTGAGAAGAAGTAGCTGTCACTTCTGGTGTTTCACCATTGCGGATAGCAGAGATGATTTCTTGTTTAGGCACTGTGTATTGGCGAGCATCTGCTACACCTTCGATACGACGGATCGCGTCGGAATGACCTTGAGATACACCACGGCCCCAGAATGTGTAGGAATCGCCTTGTGGTAAGATACTTTCAGCGTACACACGTTGTAAGGAGAACATGCCAGGGTCCCAACCGCAAGAGATTAATGCTGCTGTGCCAGCTTCTTGGGCTACTTTGCGCACGTTTTCGAAATGTTCAGGGATGCGAGCATGTGTGTCAAAGCTGTCGATGACATTGAAATGCGCTGCTAAAGCAGGAGTTTGGTCGATTAGGTCTGTAGCACTACCGCCGCATAATACCATGACATCGATTTTGCCTTTGAAAGATTCTACTTCTTCCATTGTGTAGCTAGGAACGCCACTAACAGTTTGTAAACCAGAACGGCGAGAGAATACGCCTACTAATTCCATATCTGGTTGTAATGCTACAGCCGCTTCTACACCGCGACCAAGATTGCCGTATCCAACGATACCAATACGAATGTTGCTCATTGTTACTTCCTTTCGTGAAAGTTGATACTTTCATTAATATTAATGCTATACGAACTGTAATGTAAGATTACAGTATATGATGAAATAAAATAGGGAGGATTATATCCGCTATTTTTCGCATGTACCATTATAGCGAAAAATTCTCATAGAGAAAAGGGGGGATATTAAAATTGTAATGTTTTAATGCGATCGACTGCACGAATGGTGTTTTCTCGGCTGCCGAATGCAGTGAGACGTAAATAGCCTTCGCCTTCTGGGCCAAAGCCAGAACCAGGAGTGCTTACAATGTGTACCTTTTCTAATAGGGTATCGAATAAGTCCCAGCTAGTCATGCCTTTTGGTGCTTGAATCCAAATGTATGGAGCATCAACACCACCAAATACAGTTAGACCAATGGCTTCTAAGCCTTCACGGATAATGCGAGCATTTTCCATGTAGTAAGCGATGTGTTCTTTAATTTGTGCACGACCTTCTGGTGTGTAAACAGCCGCAGCACCACGTTGAATGATGTAAGGAACACCATTGAATTTTGTGGTCTGGCGACGATTCCACATTGGGTTCAGAGGAACACGTTTGCCTTCTGCGTCCTTTGCAGTTACTTCGTGAGGCACTACAGTGTAGGCGCAACGAGTACCAGTGAAACCTGCCGTTTTAGAGAAAGAACGGAATTCGATAGCCACTTCACGAGCGCCTTCGATTTCATAAATAGAACGAACTGTATCTGTAGATGTGATGAAAGCTTCATAAGCGGAGTCGAACATTAAGATTGCTTCGTTATCTTTACACCACTGTACCCATTCCGCCAAACGAGCACGGCTTAATACAGTGCCAGTTGGGTTGTTAGGGCAGCAAAGATAGACGATATCTACTCGTTCTTTTGGGAATGCCGGAGAGAAATGATTCTCTGCATTGGTTGGTAAATATACCACTTTTTCGTAGATGCCGTCGATAGCTTTACCAGTGCGACCACCCATCACATTAGAGTCTAAATATACAGGGTATACAGGGTCAGTAATAGCGATGATGTTATTTTCAGAGAAAATTTCCTGAATATTGCCCACATCAGATTTAGCACCGTCAGATACGAAGATTTCATTAGCTTGAATAGTAATGCCTAGAGGAGCATAATCGCCTTCAACGATGGCATTGCGCAAGAAATCGTAGCCTTGCTCAGGACCATAACCTCGGAATGTATCGGCAGAACCCATTTCTTCCACGGCAGCGTGCATAGCTTCAATGACAGCTGGTACAAGAGGGCGTGTCACATCGCCAATACCAAGTCGAATGATGTCTGCCTCCGGATGGCTTTTTTTGAAAGCTTCTACTTTGCGTGCAATATTTGCGAATAAATAGGAACCTTGTAGGTTTTCGTAATTTGGATTGATAGTAGCCATAGGAGCTCCTTCTGTTATACATCAATAATGATACATTTATATATAGTTTAAATTGCATTTCTATATTCTATAGTATTTGAAGCGATATGTCAAAATAAAATGGTTATACATGAAGAAGTCTGATATATGCATTGTTTATAGTCTAGTTTTGTATTGGAGATTATAAACGCTTGTAAGAGGGATACTAAGGCATATAAAAAGGACTGCCCTAGATGAACAGTCCTGTAGAATTGGAGCGTGTTATTTTCTTTCACGTCAAGTATAGTAATTTACGTTGCACTCTCCGCAAGCGATACATATAACATAACGCTGCCGTAGAGGTACTTGACAATAACCCAATCCATATGGAATAGGGGCCAAAATCTGTGAATAGATAACATAGATACGCAACGGGAACGGTTACCCCCCAATAAGTACCTATAGTAATAATAGACACGCTAGTTACATCACGATAAGCCCGAAGTACACCCTGCAATGGAGTGCCTAGAGCATCGATGATGGTGAAAAACACAGCGTAAGAAATGAAGCTATCGATGAGAGGAATCATGTGTTCCTCTTTAGTGTATAAGCTGGCTAAGAAATCGATGTGTGTGAAGGAATATGTCCCAATACCAAGAGCGATACATATGGCTACGCCACGAGTAATCCATGTGTAGGTAATGGCATTTTGATATCGTTTAGCCCCCAATTCATAGGCAATAACGATGGTAGCTGCCATGCTTAAACTAAGTGGAAAGGAAAACGTTAGACCAAGGAAACTAGAGGCAGCTTGATGGGCGGCTATAATTTCTGTACCAAATTTTGTCATGGCAATGCCGGCAGCACTGAAAATGCTAATTTCAGCAAAGATAGATAAACCGATAGGGATACCTAAGGCTAATTGGTCTCTGATTAATATCCAGCTAGGTCCAGTGAAAGATGACCAAAACCGATAGTGCTTAAAGTTCTTGTGAAATGTAATTAACCCAAGGAAACACAGCATCATGTACCAATAGGCGATGGCCGTTGAAATACCGGCACCAAAGCCCCCAAGAGCGGGGATGGGGCCGTAACCTTGTATGAATAGTACATTGAAAATAGACTGAAATAACACACTACTGCCAATGATGTATAAAGAGTAGCGAGTATTTCCGTGAGCATCGACGATATATCGGAATCCAGACATAATCATCATAGCTGGAAAGGCGACGCACATGGCGTTCATATACTGGATACAAACAGATTTTGCCGCTGGTTCTAATCCCAATAGATCTAATAAAGGAGATAAACCAAGTAGGGTGGCAAGTATAAGAACTGTTGCAAATGCAAGCCCTAAATAGATATTTTGCCACATAGTAGCAGCTACCGATTCAGTTTTTTTAGCCCCTAAGGCGTGAGAAATAATAGGGGTCACACCAAGGAGAATTCCTGACAGACCAAAAAAAGCGGCGACCCATAAGTTATACCCCACACCGATAGCTGCTAAATCTATAGTACTGTATTGCCCCGTTAATGTGACCGCTACAAAACTACCAGCAATGATAGAAAATTGTGTAGCAATGACGGGGGCAGCTACAAGTAGAAAATGTTTAATCATAGAAACTAAAGACATAGTGCCTCCCAAAAACAAACTCACTTATGATATTAATAATGTTAATAACATTTAATTTTATCACTTATTACACTATATGTCTATAGCTGTTGAGGGGTATTGTCTCTTAAAAAGACGTGGTGTATAATGGTAACAATTCAGTTATATCAATAGATATAACGAGGTATATTGTGGAAAAATCATAGATGTATATAATTTTTGCATATATCTATGTAATTATCGCGATGAGTTTGGTGGAAACACCGGAAAGGAGTTCTATGTTAGGAGCAATCATTGGAGATATGGCGGGCTCAATCTATGAGTTCAATAATATCAAAAGCAGAGACTTCGAGTTTTTGTCAGAGGCTTGTGAGCCTACAGATGATTCGATTTTAACATGTGCTATTGCACGAGCTTTAATCGATGTAAAAGGAAGGGGGACACATTTACAACGAGCTACTATCTATCGTATGAAAGAATATTTTCTTTCCAATCCATTACCGATGGGTGGATTTGGTGCAAAATTTTTCCAATGGGGGTTATCTGATGTGACTGAGCCCTATGGTAGTTGGGGTAATGGAGCAGCGATGCGTATTAGTCCTGTGGCTTACGTAGGGAATAGTGAAATGGAAGTCAAACTGTTGAGCCAAATTATAACAGGTACCACCCACGATGATCCGGAAGGATTAAAAGGTGGAGAAGTGACGGCTTTAGCCGTGTTCAAAGCACTTCATGGAGCGACGAAAGAAGAAATTCAAGAAATGGTACGATCCTATTATCCTGGGGAGTACAGCGTGGAAGAGTTGCATAAGACTTATAGGTTTGAGCCAAGTTGTCAAAAAACAGTGCCAGAAGGGATGCAATGTTTCTTTGAAAGTGAAGATTATGAATCGGCTATCCGCAACGTGATGTACATCGGTGGTGACTGTGATACATTGGGTGCCATTGTTGGTGCTGTGGCAGGAGCCTATTATGGAATCCCAGAATGGATCCAAGAAAAAGCCTTATCCATAATGCCAGAATATATGGTGGAAGACTATAATGACTTCAAAGCAATGTATATGAACAAAGAAAAAACCCTCTAAAGCTAGCGCTGGACACGCATATTGCCTTTGAGGGTATGATACAAGGGGCCGGAATCCCCTATGCAATTGTATTGTACCATGTGAAAGGCAATGACGATAGAGAGAAAATAGAATTATGATAAAAATATGGGAGGCTACTCGTATGTGAGTGGTCTCCCTATTTAGTATTGACGCAAAAAAAGAACCTGCCCACCGGCAGGTTCTTTTTAGGATGATGATGTACGCCCATACAAAATCATGACAACTATATCAACACTTTGAGTGCTAATACCATAATGGTGAATTCACTTGGCCATGATAAGGCGATCATCAATATGTGACGTATCCCATACAACGCATATTGTAGTAATAAAAAATCCTTTTTCTTGTGTTTTGGAGTATCAGAAAAAGGCCTTTGATTCTCCTCCCTATCTCTCGTAGGTCAAGTGGTGAATGATGAATAGGCAGTTCTCCTGACTCAGCTTCAACGCTCCTCCAGCCTTCCCAGTTTCCCAGTGACATAATTGGATTTGCTCTGCTTTACAGTGGCGGGACCGTGCCAGACTTTAACTGGCTTCTCTATTATGCTTTCGCACCTATTCCCGAATGTTTGATTGTATGTGTGTATTGTACTCTTTTAGTTTTTCGATGTCAAGAACAAGATGAATAAGTATGACTATTTTATAATTAGAGAGGTATAATTGTGACTTTTATTACTAATTGTCATGATTGAGATTGAAGTGCGCCTTTTCTTGCTAAATAGATAGCATTAATTTATAATGAATGAAGATAATACAATATATTGTGAAACATAAAGGATGAAAGAATGAAGTATACAAGTACGCGCAGTCATGAAACAGTGAGTGAAACCTTTGCGTTGCTCCATGGATTGGCAAGTGATGGAGGGTTATATGTGCCGGCGGAGTTTCCGGAACAATGTTTGTCCTACCGCGATGTGGCAGATAAAAGCTATGAAGAAATTGCACTGGTTGTGTTGAGTAAGTTATTTACGACTTTCACAGAAGCAGAATTAGAAAAGATGATTCGTAGTGCTTATAATACGGTGAACTTCGATACACCAGATATGGCGCCAATGCATTCCTTGTTAGAGCGAGTATCCGTGTTGGAGTTGTTCCACGGTCGCACCCAAGCTTTTAAAGATATGGCCTTATCTTTGTTCCCGTACTTATTGGTGGCAGCAAAGGAAGCGGAAAAAGAAACAAAAGAAGTGTTGATATTGACAGCTACCTCTGGTGATACAGGAAAAGCAGCCTTAGAAGGGTTCAAAGATGTGCCGGGAACGCATATTCAAGTGTTTTTCCCAACGGATGGCGTTAGCCCTATGCAACAAGAGCAAATGCAAAAGCAAGAAGGTGCAAATGTCAATGTAACAGCCATCGAAGGTAACTTTGATGATGCGCAACAATTTTTGAAGCGTCTCTTTGTGGATACTGATGTGGCGAAGGAAGTGGCAGACAAAGGCGTGAAGTTCTCTTCTGCTAACTCTATTAATATCGGCCGTCTAGCGCCACAAGTGGTGTACTATGTGGCAGCCTATGCTGAATTGGTAAATACAGGGGCTATCCACGAAGACGAAGCGTTTAATGTGGTGGTGCCAACAGGCAACTTCGGCAATATTTTGGCCGCTTACTATGCAAAACGCATGGGTATTCCGGTTGGTAAATTAATTTGTGCCTCGAACCAAAACAATGTGCTCGCAGATTTCTTCAGCACTGGTACCTATGATATGAATCGTCCGTTCTATACAACCATTTCTCCGTCTATGGATATTTTGGAAAGTTCTAACTTTGAACGGTTTATTTATTATGTGAGCGGTGAAAATGCAGAATTGACAGCTGAGCGTATGAAAGCACTGAAAACAGAGGGCAAATTCTCTGTCACTCCAGAAGAACTACAAGCGGTGCAAAAAGAATTTGCTGGCGCCTATGTAGACGATGACATGACAAAAGCTGTCATCGAGCAAGTGTACAACTCCTATGGCTATGTGATGGATCCGCACACAGCGGTGGCGATGGGAGCTTATATGAAAGAGCTAGAGGCTCATCCTGAAGATGGTCACCGTCATACGGTGATTGCTTCCACGGCGCATCCTTTCAAATTCCCAACACCGATTTGTGAAGCCTTGGATATCAAAGTAGGATCAACTCCTTATGAAAGCTTAGACAATATTTCTGCAGTCACAGGTGTAGGTTGTCCGAAACAATTGGCAGAGTTGCAACATAAGCCATTGCGTTTTACTAAGGTAATTCCAAAAGAATCTATGAAAGAAGAAATTCTATCCTTTGTGGATACTTTCAAACAATAGGTGACCTATGGTACAAGCATTTTTCTTTTCCCTCATGTCATCCTTCGCTTTCAGTATTATGAATTTATTTGTGAAACTTCTAGGCGATGGTATGCCGGCGGCAGAGGTGACATTTTTCAGAGGGCTCATAGGAACAATTGCCGTACTCATAGTGATGCGACAAAAAGGAATTTCCTTTTCCACGGAACATCGAGGGCTATTAACCTTGCGTGGTATCTTCGGTGGATTAGGAAATTTAAGTAATTTCATTGCATTAGTCTATATGACGATGGCAGATGCATCCATACTATTTCAATTATCAGGTATATTCGTCCTGATTTTTAGCAACTTTGTGTTGAAAGAAAAATTGCCTGATGGATCTGCTAAATGGTTAGGATTGATCTTCTTAGCCGTTGTGTATATGATTCAACCTTGGAATTTATCGGGATTGCATTGGTATTCTTTTATTGCCATTGCAGGAGCAGCCTTATCGGCGGCGGCCTATACAACAATTCGCACCATTAGCTTAAAGGGTGGTCACAGTTCCTATGAAATTATGTTTTATTTTTTAGTCACCACCATGCTAGTAGGCGGTATCGTGATGATACCAGATTTTGTGTGGCCTAATGCAACACAAGCATTGTATTTAGGGATTATCGGAGCCATTTCCGTAGTGGCGCAATTCTTCCTAACTGGTGCGTTTGTGGCAACCAATGCAGTAGTGGCACAATTTATGCAATATGTAGGGGTGTTCTTTAACTCCTTCTGGGGATTTATCGTCTTCGGAGAAAACCTGGCCTTGGCGACCGTCATCGCAGGCATTATTATGTTTAGTTCATCAGTGATGTTGGCTCGTTTGAAAGAAGAACAAGCTCACACACGGTAGTCAATCAAGAAAGGGGTATGACGATGAGTGAAAAATTATATCAATTTGGTCTAGTTGGTTTGGCTGTTATGGGACAAAACTTGGCCCGCAACATTGCCCGTCATGGATTCAGCATTGCAGTGTACAACCGTACACCACAAAAAACAGACGATTTTGTAGCCAACTATAGCCACGAAGGAACAATCGGGGGAGCACATACTCCAGAAGAGTTTGTAGCGATGTTAGAAAAACCTCGTAAAATCATGTTCTTAGTGAAAGCAGGTCAACCTGTAGACGATATGATTGAAGCCTTTTTACCATATTTAGATCAAGGCGATACATTAATCGATGGCGGTAACTCCCATTACCCAGATACGATTCGTCGTACAAAATACTTAGAATCCAAAGGTTTCCGTTTCTTAGGAGTTGGCGTATCTGGTGGTGAAGAAGGGGCTTTAAATGGTCCAAGCTTGATGCCAGGTGGCAACGAAGCTTCCTACAATGAATTGGCGCCTATCTTTACATCCATTGCAGCGCAAGTGGCAGACGGTCCTTGCTGCACATATGTAGGTGATGACGGTGCAGGTCACTATGTAAAAATGGTGCACAATGGTATCGAATACGGCGATATGCAATTAATTTCCGAAGCCTACTTCATGATGAAAGAATTACTTCGCATGAGCGATGATGAAATTGGCGATGTATTTGCAAAATGGAACACAGGATTATTAGATTCCTACCTTATTGAAATCACTGCTAAAATTATGAAAGTAAAAGATACTGATGGAACTCCATTAGTAGAAAAAATCTTGGACAAAGCTGGTCAAAAAGGTACTGGTAAATGGACTAGCCAAGAAGGTTTAGACCTTGGCGTGCCAATTCCAACTATCGCAGAAGCCGTATTTGCGCGTGCTATGTCTGCTTATAAATCTGAACGTGTGTTGGCAGAACCAGTATTAGCAGGCCCTACAGAAGTTTTTGAAGGTGATAAAGAAGCCTTAGTAGATGCTATCCATTCTGCCTTATATGCGTCTAAAATTTGCTCCTATGCACAAGGCTTTGCATTGATTAAAGCAGCGGCAAAAGAATATAACTGGAATATTAACTTCGGTGACATGGCATTATTGTGGCGTGGTGGTTGCATTATCCGTGCAGCCTTCTTAGAAGATATTAAAAAAGCCTTCACAAACAACCCAGAGTTGAACAACTTGATGTTGGATCCATTCTTTGCAGAAGCATTGCAAACACACCAAGCAAAATGGCGTGAAGCGATCATTGCTGCGAAACGTTACGGTATCCCAACACCTGCTTTCAGTGCATCCTTAGATTACTTCGATTCCTATCGTCGTGGTGTATTGCCAGCAAATCTAATCCAAGGACAACGTGACTTCTTCGGTGCTCATACATACGAACGTACAGACAAAGAAGGCACATTCCATACAGAGTGGGCGGAAGCGTAACTACTATATAGCTAGATTTTGTAACATGAATATATAGCAAACATCCCTAGGTGGTGGCCTAGGGATGTTGACTTTTATGTATACATGCTCTTTATCTTGCGACCAGCTTTCTATGAATGATATAATTTACTTAACAAATATTGTTGGACTAAGATAATCTGAGGGAGGTATTCTTATGAGCAATGTAACGTTAACGTATTATGGTCATGCTACGGTTGCTTTGAGCAATGGTGATGTAACGTTGGTATGTGATCCGTTTTTTACGGGTAATACATGGGATGTGGCAAAGGCAGAGGATATAGAGTGCCAATATATTTTTGTGTCCCATGGTCATGATGATCATTATGGTGATACCGATATGATTGCCAAGAAGAATGATGCCCTTGTAATCTCTACTGCAGAGGTAGCTCGAAAAGCCGCTGAAGCAGGGGCTCGTAGCCATGCGATGCATTTAGGTGGAAAGTTTAATTTCCCATTTGGTTCTATCCGTTTAACACCAGCTTTTCATGGGTCTGGTGTTCCAGGTGGTCATGCGGCAGGTGTGATCATTGAGTTTTTTGGTAAACGTGTGTATTTTGCTGGGGATACGGCGTTGTTTAGTGATATGAAATTAATCAGTCGCCATGGTGAAATTGACTATGCTTTACTACCAATCGGTGATAACTTTACGATGGGTGTGGAAGATGCGGTGACAGCAGCATCTTGGATTCAAGCAAATACAACCATCCCAATTCATTACAAAACATGGCCTGTGATTGATAAAGAGCCAGCAACCTTTGTGGCTTTGTTAGAAGCAAAGCATAAACAAGCTGGACTTGTGGTTGATCCAGGGCAAACTATCGAGCTGTAATATAAGGAATATGAAAAATAAACAGTTCCTTGAACAAATAAAAATTACAGAAGCGATGAAATTGCTCAATTAATGTAAAAATAATCTTTCTACATGAAAGGATTGTCACTAGCATATGCTAATGTGGCAATCCTTTTTGCGTAGACTCTTTTCTCTAACATAGATTACTGACGTCCCTCCCTTCTCTATGGTATAATGAAATTTACATGGAGGTATCTATGAAATTAACACATTTTGATGAAGGCGGTAATGCGCATATGGTGGATGTGTCCCAAAAGGATCACACAGAGCGCGTGGCTGTAGCAGAAGGGTTTATTACGCTCAGTGAGGAAGCTTTTAGTATTGTGGCTAGTGGGAATGTCAAAAAAGGTGATGTGTTAGCAGTGGCACAATTGGCAGCCATCATGGGAGCGAAGCAAACGTCTAACCTCATTCCGTTATGCCATCCATTGGCGTTGACGAAGGTGAGTGTAGACTGCTCTTTAGTAGAAGAACAACGTGCTGTATGTATTCGTAGTACAGTGAAAACCACAGGTCCTACAGGGGTGGAAATGGAAGCGTTAACAGCAGTTCAAGTTGGATTGTTAACTGTCTATGATATGGTAAAAGCCGTCGATAAAACTATGACCATAGGTCCTGTGTATCTTGTGGAAAAACAAGGTGGCAAAAGCGGACATTTTAAACGATAAGATAGTAGGTGAATCATGGAAATTGTATTAGTAGAACCGGAAATTCCTGGTAATACAGGCAATATTGCACGCCTTTGTGCAGCAAATCATATGACACTACATTTGGTGGAACCTTTGGGGTTTTCCATTGAAGATAAATATTTAAAACGAGCAGGTCTTGATTATTGGCATCTAGTAGATGTAAAAATACATAAGTCCTTGGATGAAGTGTATGAACAATATAAAGATCGGCGTTTTTGGTATGCTACGACAAAGGCTGCCCATACCCACGCAGAAGTGCAATATGAAATTGGAGATATGCTCGTGTTTGGTAAAGAAACAAAAGGTTTGCCAGAAGAAATTGTGGCAGCCAATCCAGATACATGCATTCGCATTCCGATGATTGATGAAGCGCGGTCTTTGAATTTATCGAATGCGGTGGCAATCATTGCCTATGAAGCTATGCGCCAACTGGATTTCCCAGATTTGCAGGCCGTTGGACCAGGTGTATCTATCGAGGTGTAACCTCTTGATAGTAGGTATTGGTCTATAGAAAATACTAAATATAGTAAGTCTAATCATATGGTATAGCCTATATATAGTGAAATATCATAGACTTTCACAGAATGACCAAAGATTTAGATAATATAGACTGTATGGCATACACAGTATATGAAAGAATATAAGAATGAAATCCTAATAGGATGGAGGAGGAATTATGAATTACGATTTAGCATATGAATTACAAAAAGCAATGCGTGACAGCGAAGAACATAAAGAGATGATGGCAGCCCAAGAGGCAATTAAAGACGACCAAGCAGCAAAAGGCATGGTAGAAGAATTTATGTCTTTACAAATGCAACTGGAATATGCAAAAATTGCAGATGCTCCTGAAGCGGAAGAGTTATTGAAAAAATTAGAAGGCTTATTGCCAATGGTACAAGCTAATTCCGGTGCGAATGCGTACTTAACAGCGCATGCACGTTGGACACAAGTGGCGAATGATATTTATCGAATCATTAGCGAACCAATCACTGAAGGTATGAAAATTTTAGAAAAGGCAAACTAATATGAGTGCTGTATGGGAAGCATTGCAACAGGTGATTCCGTTGGATCGCATTCAAAGGGATGCGCTGTTAGCACCTTTCACGACCTTTCAAATTGGAGGACCTGCGGATCTACTTGTACTACCTCGTTCTATACAAGAATTGCAGGATTGCATGCGTGTATTACATGCTCATAACATAGAACCTTTTGTGCTAGGCCTAGGATCTAATGTGTTGATTCAAGATGGTGGTATGCGTGGCGTCGTTCTTTGCTTGAAAGAATTGCAAGAGGAGCAACACCGCAACGGTACAACCATTACTATGAGCGCTGGGTATACTTTGAAAGAAGTATCTGAATATGCTCAACGTGAAAGTTTGAGCGGCTTAGAATTTGCCATCGGCATTCCTGGTAGTTTAGGTGGTGCTGTATTCATGAATGCAGGTGCCTATGATGGAGAGATGGATCAAGTGGTAACCAGTGTAGATGCTGTAGATATGCAGGGACACTTGCACCACTATAACCGAGAAGAATTGCAGTTTGCCTATCGTCATAGCCGCTTTCATGAGAACCATGAAATCATTGTTCGTGTGACTATGGAATTACAGGAAGGAAATCCTGAGGATATCCAAGGACGGATGGATGATCTTACTGAAAAACGAGAGTCTAAACAACCATTGGAGCATGCCAGCGCAGGATCTACCTTCAAGCGCCCACCGGGATATTATGCAGGAACTTTGATTGACCAAACAGGTTTGAAAGGGTTATCCGTAGGGCCTGCAGAGGTATCTATGAAGCATGCTGGATTTGTGGTCAATCGTGGAGGCGCTACAGCCAATGATGTGCTAGGTGTAATTCATGAGGTACAAAAACGGATTCATGCAGCTCATGGGGTGCAGTTGGAACCAGAGGTGCGCATTCTAGGGGAATCTCGTGAACCAATGGGTTCTGTTGTCGCCGTTGTGAGAGCTCAAGAGACAGATATTCCAGCATTGTCTAACTTGTGTGCAGACACATTTAGAGAAACTTTCAGTCATGACAATACGGAAGAGGAATTACAGGCTTTCTTTGATGAGGCTTATAACCATGATGTATTGAAACGTGAGTTGGACCATGACGAGAGTGAAATATATCTAGCTTACGTAGATGATGTGTTGGCGGGGTATTTGAAAATAAACTGGGGCGACGCACAAACAGAGCGTAAATTAGAGAATGCCTTTGAAGTACAGCGCCTATATGTGCTCAAAGAGTACCATGGACAAGGCGTGGGTAAAGCCTTGTTTGAAAAAGCTTTGCGCATCGCTGAATCTGGTAATTTTTCTTGGGCATGGTTAGGCGTTTGGGAGAAAAATTATAAAGCCCAACATTTTTATAAACGCTATGGATTTGAAAAATTTGGAGAACACCAATTTGTTGTGACTCCAGAGAAGACAGATATCGATTGGTTGTTGAAGAAATCTTTGCGATAATCCTTGACATATCCATTGTATTTTGAGTATAATATTTCGGTAAGCAATTTGTACGGACTTCCACTAGCCCCGGAAGGTGGCAATTGCTTCTGTTAATACATTCTTGTTATTAGGAGGAAAGCAGCATGAAAACTACATTTATGGCCAATGCGAACAATATTGAACGCAAATGGTATGTTGTTGACGCTGAAGGTAAAACTTTAGGACGTCTTGCTGCCGAAGTTGCTAAAGTTCTTCGGGGCAAACATAAACCAACTTTTACACCACATGCAGACACTGGTGACCACGTTATCGTTGTGAACGCAGAAAAAGTTCGTGTAACAGGTAAAAAATTATTACAAAAAGAATATTTCCGTCATTCTGGTTATCCAGGCGGATCCCGTTTCACTACACTTGCTATGATGTTGGAAAAACATCCTGAACGTGTAATCGAAATGGCAGTTAAAGGTATGCTTCCAAAAAATAAATTGGGTGCACAACAATACCGTAAATTGAATGTATACGCTGGCGCAGAGCATCCACATGCTGCTCAAAAACCAGAAGTTTTGGAATTAGATATCCGTTAATACCGGGAGGAGGAACATATAATGGCAGTAGCACAATACTACGGCACTGGTCGTAGAAAATCTTCCGTTGCTAGAGTTCGTCTGGTACCGGGTACAGGTAAAATCACTGTAAATAAACGCGAATTAAATGAATATTTCGGTCGTCAAACTCTTGAGTTGATTGTTAAACAACCATTGGTATTAACAAACACTTTAGAACAATACGACGTTGTGGCAACTGTAGCTGGTGGTGGTCCATCCGGTCAAGCTGGTGCAATTCGTCACGGTGTGTCTCGTGCATTATTAGAAGTTGATGGCGAACTTCGTCAAGGTCTTAAAAAGGCTGGCTTCTTAACTCGTGACCCACGTATGAAAGAACGTAAAAAATACGGTCTTAAAAAAGCTCGTAAAGCATCTCAATTCTCCAAACGTTAATTTGGCGATTACAGAACCCAGTACCCTTATGGTGCTGGGTTTTTTGTTACCTCTGGAGGATCTGTGTTAATAGAGAAAGGAATGATACTACATGGATAAACTACTAAGACTATTGGGAGTGGTAGCTGTGGCACTGATCATATGGTATTTGCCACATACGCCAGAAATTTCAGATCAAGGATGGCATTTATTAGCTATCTTTACAGCTACTATTGTGGGCTTTATACTACGACCATATCCCACTGGGGTAATGGCATTTATGGGATCTGCGGCGGCAGTAGCTACTAGTTCGATTAAGATGAATGAAGCGTTATTAGGCTATGCAGAGCCTAATGTATGGCTTATCGTATCCGCTATCTTCTTTTCTAGAGGGATCATTAACTCTGGATTAGGTCGACGCATTGCGTATACCTTAATTCATTGGTTCGGTACGAGTACCTTGCGTTTAGCCTATGCCTTGGCGATGACAGATTTAATTATTTCTCCCGCTACTCCATCTAATACAGCTCGTGGAGGTGGTATTATCTATCCTATCGTGCAAAATATTTCTATGGCCTTTGATTCGAGACCAGGAGAAACGGCACGTCGCATGGGAGCCTACCTAATGACTACGGCTCACACAGTAAATGCCTGTACAGTGACTGTATTCTTGACCGCTTGTAGTGGTAACTTGTTGATTACATCTTTAGGGGCAAAATTATTTGGCTACACTGTGACATGGTGGGAGTGGTTTTTAGCAGGAGCCTTGCCTGGTTTGCTCAGTATGGTTATCATGCCTTGGTTTATTTATAAGATTTACCCACCTGAAATCAAAGAAACACCAGAAGCTCCAGCTATGGCTCGTGAAGAGTTAGATAAACTAGGTCCGATCACGACGATGGAGAAAAAGGTAGCAGCTATCTTTGTAGGGGCCATACTATTGTGGTCTACTACGACAATTACAGGTTTACATGCGACGGTCATTGCGGTTATGGCAGTATTGGCCTGTGTCATTAGCGAATGCCTTACATGGGATGACATTTTGAAAGAAACCACAGGTTGGGATATTTTAATCTGGATGGGTACTCTAGTAGGTATGGCTGGATTGCTTGGTAAATTAGGCGTTGTAGCTGTCTTTGCAAAATTCGTCAGCACTATGTTAGGTGGTATGTCTTGGGAGTGGGCGGCCTTGATTATTTCGTTAGTCTTTGTATACTCGCAGTATTTCTTCGCCAGCGGCACCGCTCGTATTACAGCTTTATTTTCTGCCTTTGCGTCTATCTTAATTGCCTTAGGAGCACCAATTCCTTATGCAATTTTAATGTTTGGCTTGATGAATAGCCCCGGCTGTACGTTGACACATTATAGCTCTGGGGTAACACCAATCTTCTTTGGCAGTCACTACGTGCCACAAGTGACCTGGTGGAAAGTAGGATTTTATATTTCCGTATTGAATTATATCTTCCATTTCTTCTTTGGTAACCTAAGCATGAAGTTATTTGGAATCATCTAAGATGATGTAGATAGGGAAATACTTCCAGTGTAGTCATCGTAGTGCATGAGTAGATGATTTCTCTGTAATGATGGTAGTATATGGCTTCATAGAAGTGATGGATGTCATATTCTATATAATTAGACCTAGGATAGGTTTTAGATTAGGTTGTACTGAAATGCTGTACGTGCATTTGGGTACAACCTTTTTTGTTTTATGCTAAATGTGTGGGATGCTCATATACGAGGAGTCATCACATTTGTTATGGTGGGGTTTTAGAGTTTGAAATTGATAATTGAAGAGTGAAGAAATTTAATTATAAACACTACTTTTGTCATAAGATGTAATAATAAAAGTAAATTATTATATTTTTAATAATGATACTTATTGAAAATGCTCGGACTTTCATGTATAATAATGATAATGATAATGAAAGAAATATCCCTCCAAGAGGTACGTATGAAACTAGATAAACGAAAAGGCAAACGTTGGAAAATTGCCGAACATCAAAAAGAAATAGAGTCTCAATTGACCTCTGGATTAGCAGTGCATCCTATTGTTTCTCATTTATTGGTAAACCGTGGGATTACCACTGTAGAAGAAGGTCGAACATTCTTATATAGCACAATGGATGATTTATTAGATCCTTTTATGTTAAAAGGAATGGCACAGGCTGTGGAAGAAATCGAAAGCGTCTTAGCCATGAATGGGTCCATTGTCATTTACGGAGATTATGATGTAGATGGTATTACGGCTACATCACTAATGTACCGATTTTTTTCGCGATTAGGAGCGAATGTAACTTATTATATTCCAGAGCGACAAAGTGAAGGATATGGTCTCAACTTAGAAGCTTTGGAATATTTGATTGCTCAAAAAACAGATTTAATTATTTCGGTAGATTGCGGTATTAGTTCCTATGATATTGTAGAAGCTGTGAGAGATCGCGTGTCTATGATTATTACAGACCATCATACATCACCGCCGCAAATACCAAGGGCTACAGCGGTGGTTAACCATAAACAGCCAGAGTGTCCCTATACAGATAAAAACTTATCTGGCGTAGGTGTGGCATTCAAAGTCTGCCAAGCTTTATGGAAGCGTCGTACTGGTGAAGAATATCGAGAAGACTTAGATATTGTAGCCTTGGGCACGGTTGCTGATGTAGTTCCCTTAGTGGGAGAAAATCGGATTATCGTCCGTGAAGGTTTGCGTAAGATGACAGAGTCTCCCAATGTAGGGATTCAAGCCTTAGTGCAAGTGGCCGGTTTAGAAGGAAAAGTACTATCTGCAGGCCATATTGGGTTTACCTTAGCGCCAAGATTAAATGCAGCAGGACGGGTGACGCATGCGACACGAGCTGTAGAATTACTGATTACCACAGACCTAGTTGAGGCCATGGAAATTGCAGAAGAGTTGCAAGAAACAAATACGGAGCGACAACAGATTGAACGAGCTATTTTTGAAGAAGCGTATCAATCGGTATTAGCACAAGGAAGTTTGGCGGATCAATGTATTGTAGTGGCAGGCGAAGGCTGGCATCCTGGAGTTATCGGTATCGTTGCGTCCCGTTTGGTAGAAGCCTTTTATAAACCGACTATGGTGATTAGTATTCATGATGGAATTGGTAAAGGCTCCTGTCGTAGTATTGATCATTGTAATATGTATGATATGTTAACCTTTGCGGGAGATACATTAATACAGTTTGGTGGACATGCACAGGCGGCAGGATTTAGTGTACAAGCAGAGCATATTGATGCCTTACGTGAAAAAGCTAGTGAGTTTTGCCGTAAACAATTAACAGAAGAAGATTATATTCCTATTGTCACCGTTGATGGTGCTATGCATAGCGATGATATTAGCATTGAGTTAATTGATCAAATAGCTACTTTAGAGCCTTATGGTATGGGGAATAGTACGCCTGTTTTTGCACTTCCTAAGATTCGTGTGCAGAATCTGTACCCTATGGGATTTCAAAAAAATCATTGTAAAATTATCTTGCAAGGTCAACAGGGCCCCATTGATGCGGTGGCTTGGCAAGGAGCGCATTATATGCAGGAAATCTTTGCAGATGACCCTGTAAAAGTAGCGTTTTCTTTGCAGAAAAATGAATGGCAAGGCGTGGTGACACCACAACTCATTGTGCAAGACTTGGAACCACTTTCACAACAAAGAGAACGACTAGAAGTAGATAGCTTACGCAAGATGTATACTGTGGTAAAACATATTTTCCGGTCTCCTACAGCACCAAAGTATATAGTGGAGCGAGAAGCATTAGAGTGTAAGCCACAAGAAATGACTTCGCGAGAAGCAATCCTTGCTTTAGATGTATTTAAAGATTTAGGCATTCTAAAAGAGGAAGCATTGGATGATGGACGTCATGTGTATCGTTGGGTGAATGTGCAACAAAAGTTGGAACTTCACACATCGTTGACGTTTATGACTTATAGTCAGGAGGGATCATAATGGTAAGTACTATAAGTACCCCTCAGGAGCATACATTTAATAAAGAACGAGAATATGGACAATTTATGGATCGTGTTCGGTCCTATTTACCAGAAGAAGACTGGCCAGTCATAGAGCGTGCGTTTGCACTGGCAGATAAAGCGCATGCTCCACAAAAACGGGCTTCTGGAGAACCGTATATCTTGCACCCTTTAGGCGTTGCCACCATATTGAGCGAACTACAAATTGATCGATCTACCTTGGTATCTGCTTTATTACATGATGTAGTGGAAGATACAGAGATAAGCTTAGAGGAAATAGAAGAACAATTTGGACCAGAAGTGGCATTCTTGGTAGATGGGGTTACAAAACTAAATCAATTTCAGTATCAAACAAAAGAAGAACAGCAAATTGAAAATTATCGAAAGATGATTTTGGCCATGGCAAAAGATGTGCGCGTAGTGGTCATCAAGCTAGGGGACCGATTACACAATATGCGTACCTTAAAGCATATGCGTCCTGATAAACAACAACGCATAGCCCAAGAAACATTAGAAATTTTTGCGCCATTGGCACATCGCTTAGGTATTTTTAATATTAAATGGGAACTAGAGGACTTATCGTTCCGCTATTTAGAACCAGAAAAATATTATGACCTAGTACAACAGATGAGTGAAAAACGACAAGCTCGTGAGGATATTGTAAATGATACTATGAATACTTTGAAAGATGCTTTGGAACATGCTCATATTAAAGCAGATGTAAAAGGTCGTCCAAAACACTTTTATAGTATTTATAAGAAAATGAAAAAGGACAATCGAGATTTATCTCAAATTTATGATTTGTATGCCGTTCGAGTCATCGTAGATACGATTCCAGATTGTTATGCCGTGCTAGGTACAGTACATAGTTTGTGGAAACCTTTGCCGTATCGCTTTAAAGATTACATTGCGATGCCGAAGTCGAATATGTATCAATCCTTGCATACCACAGTTATCGGTACAAAAGGTCAGCCTGTAGAAATTCAAATTCGTACTTGGGATATGCATCGTGTGTCTGAATATGGTGTAGCCGCCCATTGGCGATATAAGGAAGGTAATAAAGGGAAAGCAGAAGCTGATTTTGATGCAAAGGTAGGCTGGATTCGTCATGTTCTTGAGTGGCAAGATGCAAGCGATCCGAAAGAATTGCTTAACGCTTTGAAACTGGATGTCTTTACAGGGGAAGTATTCGTCTTTACCCCAAAAGGTGACGTTATGAAGTTGCCAAAAGGCACTGTACCACTGGATTTTGCGTATCGTGTTCATACCGATGTGGGAAATAAATGCGTAGGAGCTAAAATTAATGGCAAGATTGTTCCTCTAGATTATGAACTGCAAAATGGGGACATCGTTGAAATCGTCACTTCTAAAAATGGGAAACCACGGTTAGACTGGTTAAATATTGTCGGCTCTACAGAAAGTAAGACAAAGATTCGAAACTGGTTTAAGCGTGAAAATAAAGAAGAAAATATCGTCAAAGGTCGCGAACTATTAGAAAAAGAAGCGAAACGCTTAGGCTATGATTGGAAGGACTTAACAAAAAATGGTCGCCTAGAAAAGATTGGAAAATCTTTGAATGCTGGCGGCGAAGCTGAGCTGTACTCTGCCGTTGGATTTGGTGGACTTTCAGTGAATACAGTATTGCTCAGATTAGTGGACATTCATAAGCAGGAAGTCGCTAAGGAAGAGCAGCGAAAAGATACGATGGCTGTCATCGACCGTCTTAAAGTACATCAAGGAAAATCTAAGAAAAGTAGCAGTGGTGTTCTTGTAAAAGGTGAAGCTGGTGTGATGGTTCGTATGGCTCGTTGCTGTAATCCTGTACCAGGAGACGACATTATTGGCTATATTACGAGAGGCCGAGGCGTTTCTGTACATCGTGCAGATTGTACCAATATTGGTCATACCCCAGATGATTTGAATCGTATGATAGAAGTCGATTGGGAAGGAGCTACACAGGATCAATTCCAAGTAAGTGTGTCCGTGCATGCCTATGATCGCAGTGGTTTGTTAATGGAAGTGATGGCAGTCTTGTCAGAAATGAAAATTAACATTTCCAATATTAATGCGAAAACTGACGATGCAAAAGATGTAACCATTCATTTAATGTTAGATATTAAAGATTTGTCACAACTCGATTATGTGATGACGAAGTTACGTCGAGTGAAAGATGTATATTCAGTCCATCGAGGAGGGAAAGCATGAGAGCCGTTGTACAACGTGTGAGTTCTTCTTCGGTTACCGTAGATGAGTCTGTTATTGGTAGTACGAAGCAAGGTCTTTTAGTACTAGTAGGCGTAACAGATACGGATACAATAGAGGATGTACAATATATTTGTGAAAAGGTAAGCCACTTACGCATTTTTGAAGATGAACAGGATAAGATGAACCTATCCGTATTAGATGTAGGTGGTGAGGTGTGCGTAGTTTCGCAATTCACTCTCTACGGAGATGCGCGTAAGGGGCGTCGACCGAATTTTATGAAAGCAGCTCCACCAGAGATGGCAGAGCGCTTATATTTGGAGCTAGTAGAGGCTTTCAAAGGAAAAGGCTTAATCGTGAGTACAGGTCAATTTCAAGCTCATATGCAAGTAGCATTGGTCAATGATGGACCTGTGACGATTCTATTAGAGAGTAGTAAAGAGTTTTAATGGAGTTAAGAAATGAAGTTATATTATATGCCCTTAGGGGCGTATGGAACGAATTGTTACATTGCGCATAATGAAGCAGATAATACGTGCCTTGTAACTGATCCAGGTGACGAAGGAGAAAAGTTAAAAGAAATTCTAGATAGTCACGAATTTAAGGTGCAAGGTATTTTATTAACTCATGGGCACAGTGATCATATTGGGGCTGTAAAAACGTTGGTGGATGCGTACCATGTGCCAGTATATATTCACGAAGGCGATGCGGAATGTTTGACGAATCCAACGGTGAATTTGAGTGCTCATTCTGGTCGCTATATTACAGCAGAAGTAGATGATGTACGCTATGTAAAAGAGGGCGATACGATTTCCTTAGGTGACACTACCTTTACTGTGATTGAAACACCAGGTCATACACCAGGTGGAGTATGTTATTACACAGAGGGAACTTTACTGGCAGGGGATACCTTGTTCCAAGGGTCAATAGGCAGGACGGATTTTCCTAATGGAGATTTTGACGTATTAAGTAAGGGGATTAAAGAAAAGCTATATACATTGCCAGAAGATACAAAGGTCTATCCTGGACATGGACCAGAAACAACAATTGGCGATGAAAAGCAATTTAATCCATTTGTACGGTAGGTGATAGGATGGGAGATAAATCTATACAATATTGGCTACGCTGTATTTTACTGATTTTAGCGAGTATAGGTCTAACGATTGCATTACCGGTAGTGATTCCCTTAGTGATTGCTATTATTTTAACCTTGCTCTTATGGCCTTGGGTAAATATGACGCAACAATATATTCGAAAGTATTGGAAACAATGCCCACGATGGTTAGCTATTATTCCATCTTTCGTGGTAGTGGCACTCGTATCTACCGTGTTGGTTCGATATGTGATGGTACCAGTAATTAGTGAATTAACAAAATTATTAATTAACTTACCATATGTATTAGACCAATTTGTAGAAGTGGTAAAAGGATTACAAGGTATCGATGGTGAAAGTATCATACCACATCAATTTGAAGGTGTGATTAATTCAACTTTAGTTACGATTGGTAATTATGGAGTGGATTTAGCACAACGTGGTGTGCTTGCTATCGTGTCCTTTGCTAGTACCTTATTACAATTGTTATTAGTACCGATTTTAACATTTTATTTACTGAAAGATGGACGTAGTATTAAACGGGCTATATTAAATATTTTTTCCAGCCCTACTTCAGCTCATTTGGAAGACGTAGTGAATGATATTATTCGTACTTTAGGAGGATATTTACGGGGACAATTACTATTAGCAAGTAATATGTTTTGCCTTACATTTATCGTATGCTATTGCTACGATTTGCCGTATCCTCTTGTATTAGCAGTATTAGCGGGTATCGCGGAGTGGATTCCTATTATTGGACCATTTATTAGTGCAGCGCCAGCCATTATTTTAGCCGCTGTTATTAGTGGTCCTCTAGCCGTTAAAGTTGCCATTACATATGGGATCTTGCAAGTGCTAGATGGACAAATTATTATGCCCAAGATTATGGGGCATGTTATTAATCTTCCCCCATTAGTTATTATTACAGCCATTTTTGTGGGAGGCTATCTCTTTGGTATGATCGGTATGATGACTGCCGTACCATTGACAGCTGTAGCACAAATTATAGCAAAACGGTTGTGGTATTTTAATAAATATTATAGTTTACAGAAAGAGGAACATCATGGATAAAGCAATGGAAGTACAAGCAACAATGGAAAAATTAAAAGAGCGTATTAAAGATAAAAAATATAAATTAACAACACAACGTCAAATTATCTTACAAACGTTTATTGAAGCAGAAGAGAAGCACTTAAGTGCAGAAGATGTGTATATTTTAGTGAAAAAGAACAATCCAGATATTGGTTTAGCTACGATTTACCGTACATTGGACTTATTCACTGAGTTAGACTTAGTGAAACGTTTGGATTTTGGTGATGGTCGTAATCGCTATGAATTAAATAGCGATGAATTATCTCATTTCCATCATCATTTGATTTGTGTTAAGTGTGGCTGTGTGAAAGAATTTGAAGATGATATGTTGGAAACATTAGAATCCATTATCGCTAAAAAATTGAACTTCCATACCACAGACCATCAATTAAAAGTATACGGTTTCTGTGGCGAGTGTCATGAAAAGGCAAAACAAGCAGAATCTGAAAAAGAACATGCATAATACATATAGCTATGAAGGACCTATGGAGTTAGGTTCTGTCATAGCTCATCAATGTGGTGCAGTGGGATTGTTTTCATCGAAAGACAACCCTGACTTTATTATATATGTATCGGATATTAGGAAATCTGGCTCTAGTCCTTATGTACAAGGTCTATTTCCCATAGAGTATAAGCAAAATGAGTCTGCTCCGAGTGTGTTAGTACAATCTGGTGATATTACCAGTGAACTAGAGGCAGATACTGATGGTACACAGTTGGTAGTACAGTTGTTCTGCCATACTAGAGTACAAGAAGAGCTATTGGAGACTGGTATACAGAGACCATCAGAGTTATACGCAGACTATCTTCATATATGGTCTATTTCTGGAAAAGACACTGTGGAAGGTCGGAAACTGATAGGCAGAGAAGTCTTATCAGAGCTTAGACGTATATTGGGTGTGAAGACTAGTTTATGGGGCACTTTAGTAGGCGTACGGCCTACAAAGTTGACCCATAAACTATGGGACTCCTTAGGTGATTTAGAGAAGGTTCGGCAAGAACTGGAAAGTACCCATAGTATTAGCCATGTGAAGTGGAAATTATTAGAGCAAGTGGCAGTACTGGAACGCCCGTATGTAGCACATGTACAACAATCTCCTAAGGAGATTAGTTTGTATAGTGGCATTCCTTTCTGTGAAACTCATTGCACCTATTGTTCCTTTCCCTATGGACTCATTCAAAACTATGGAAAGGTACAGGACTTTGTGGATGTCTATCATCGTGATATAGAACACTTGAAAAGACTTGTTAAAACATATGGTTTAGAGGTACAATCGTTATACATGGGTGGAGGAACTCCTACTAGTTTAGGAGATGGAGACTTTCACCATATTGTGCATGCATTGGGAGATGTGATTTCAAAGGGCCGTGAGTTTACTGTAGAAGCCGGGCGTCCTGACTCATTGAATGCTAACAAGGTTCAATCTATTGTAGATGCGGGTGTTACTAGGATTAGCTTGAATCCCCAAACGATGCAGGATGATTTGTTGCGTATCATTGGCCGTGGTCATAGCGTTGCAGAATTTTTGTCTATCTATGAGTATGTGGAGAGCCACACAAATTGTTCTATCAATATGGATTTTATTGCAGGATTACCACGTCAAACAGTAAAAAATATGGAAGAGAATGTGCAATACATTGAGCAGTTACGTCCTCACAATGTAACTGTCCATACCTTAGCGTTGAAAAAAGGTAGTCCTTTATATGGGAGTAGCTTTGCCAAAGAGATTCCTTCTGAGGATATGGTCCAAACTATGTTAGATGAAACCCATGAAGCATTATTGCAATTAGGATATATACCATACTATATGTATCGTCAACAATACATGGTGGGGCAAATGGAGAACATTGGCTACACCTTGCCAAACTATGAAAGCATTTATAATATACAAATGATAGAAGAACGTCAGTCCATACTTTCCATAGGACCAGGTAGTGTCTCTAAATGGATAGATGGTGCTGATTTTAGGCAACAAAAACAATACATGCCGAAAGATGTAGATACGTATATTCAAGATATACAACGACTATTAGAGAAACGCGATTTACTAAGTAATGAACATTGGAGGGACAGCTAGTGGCTATTCAAAAACCAAGAGGGACACAAGATTTATTGCCGAGTGTTCTTGGAAATTGGTACTATATTGAAAATACCATTCGTCGATTATGTAAGACCTATGGATTTGAAGAAGTTCGTACGCCTATGTTTGAAGAAACAGGCTTATTTTTACGCGGTATTGGGGAAACTACAGATATCGTACAAAAAGAAATGTATTCCTTTCCTACAGGAGATAAAAAAGATCAATCCTATACATTGCGTCCAGAAGGAACTGCTTCTGCGGTGCGTGCGTATTTAGAAAATAAAATTTATGGACAAGAATCGATTACAAAGTGGTTCTATATTGGCCCTATGTTCCGTCACGATAAGCCGCAAGCTGGTCGCTATCGTCAATTCCATCAATTTGGGGTAGAATTATTGGGTACACAAGCTCCAAGTGCTGATGCGGAATGTATCTCTTTGGTGTTACAATTATTGCGTGACCTAGGTTTAAAAGATTTGAATGTAGAAGTAAACTCTGTAGGTTGTCCAACGTGTCGTCCTGCGTATAGAGAGAAATTAATTGCTTTCTTTGAACCAAAAAAAGAAGAACTATGTGAACTGTGTCAAAGCCGCTTATACAAGAATCCATTGCGTATCCTTGATTGTAAAGAAGAAAAGTGCCAACAATTGGCAGTAGGGGTTCCGGAGTTAAGTGATAATTTATGTGAAGAGTGTCAAGATCATTTCCATCATGTGAAAGAATACTTAACAGCAGCTGGCGAGAAATTCAGTTTAAATCCACGCTTGGTTCGTGGGTTAGACTATTACACGAAAACTGCTTTTGAAGTACAGTATACTCCATTGGGGTCTCAAAGTGCTGTTGCTGGTGGTGGTCGTTATGATGGTCTAGTAGAAGAACTAGATGGACCACATACACCTGCGGTAGGCTTTGCGATGGGTATGGAACGGTTATTGTTGGCTCTAGAAAAACAAGGCTTATTACCAGAACCAACACAAGAAGATTCCGTCTTCGTAGTGGCATTAGGAGAAATGGCACAAAAAGAGGCTTTCAGAATTACAAATACCTTGCGTAATGCCTATGTAAAAGCAGAAATGGAAGGTTCTGGTAAATCTATGAAGAGCCAAATGAAGTATGCTAACAAAATTAACGCAAAATATGTTATTATAATTGGTGATAATGAATTAGCTGAAGGTAAGGTCATCTTAAAATATATGGATACATCTGAACAAGAAACAGTATCCTTAGCTGAGATTACAAACCGTATAACTGAGTTAGTGAAAGGAAATTAGAATGGAAACTATGAAAGGTTTACACCGTACACATCATTGTGGAACTATCGGTGCAGAACAAGTAGGAACAGAAGTGGTTCTTTGCGGTTGGGTAGAGCGCCGTCGTGATCATGGTGGATTGATTTTTATTGATTTACGTGACCGCTCTGGGGTTGTGCAAATCGTGGCATCTCCTGATCATAATATGGAGTCCTTCCATAAAGCAGAAGATGTACGTAATGAATATGTATTGTGCGTACGCGGTACAATTACAGAACGTGATACAGCGGCTGTGAATCCTAATTTACCAACTGGTAAATATGAAATGTACTGTGAAGAGCTACGTGTATTGAATGCAGCGAAAACACCTCCATTCTATATTCAAGACAATATCGATGTAGATGAAAATATTCGTTTAAAATATCGCTATTTAGATCTTCGCCGTCCAGAAATGCAAGCAAACTTGATCTTGCGTCATAAAGTGACAAAAGCGATGCGCGATTTCTTTGACAACAATGGTTTCTTAGAAATTGAAACACCAATGTTGACAAAAAGTACACCAGAAGGAGCTCGTGACTACTTAGTTCCATCTCGTGTAAATCCTGGTACATTCTATGCATTGCCACAATCTCCACAAATTTTCAAACAAATTTTGATGGTTGCTGGTTATGAAAGATATTTCCAAATTGCTCGTTGTTTCCGTGATGAAGATTTACGTGCAGACCGTCAACCTGAATTTACACAATTGGACATCGAAATGAGCTTCATGAACCAAGAGCAAATCTTGAACATGCAAGAGCAAATGATTGCCCATGTATTTAAAGCGGCACAAGATGTGGAAATTCCATTGCCAATGCCTCGCATGACTTGGGATGATGCGATGAATCAATATGGTTCTGATAAACCGGATATCCGTTTTGATATGAAGTTTACAGATGTAACTGACTGTGTGCAAGATACAGAGTTCAAAGTATTCCGCTCCGTTATCGATAATGGCGGTCAAGTAAAAGGTATCGTTGTAAAAGGTTATGCAGGTATTCCACGTCGTGAATTAGATGATTTGACAAACTTCGTAGGCATCTATGGTGCCAAAGGTTTGGCTTGGGCTTGTTTCAATGAAGATGGCACAATCAAATCTCAAATCATGAAATTCTTAGGTGAAGATACTATTCGTAACATCGGTGCAAAAATGAACGCAGAGCCAGGTGACTTGGTATTGATGATTGCGGACAAACCAGCTGTGGTTGCGAAAGCTCTTGGCGAATTACGTCTTGAAATGGGTAAACGCCGCGGATTAATTGATGAAAACAAATTGGCCTTCTTGTGGGTAACTGATTTCCCTATGTTTGAATACGACGAAGAAGATAAGCGCTTTGTGGCAATGCATCATCCGTTCACATCTCCACGTGAAGAGGATATGGACTTGTTAGCCACAGATCCAGGTGCTGTAAAAGCCATCGCTTACGACATGGTATTGAATGGTGTGGAAATCGGTGGTGGTTCCATCCGTATTTATCAATCTGATGTACAAGAAAAAGTATTCAATGCGATCGGCTTAAGCACAGAAGAAAGTCGTTCTAAATTTGGCTTTATGTTAGATGCCTTTGAATACGGTGCTCCTCCACATGGTGGTTGTGCTTTCGGTTTAGACCGTTTGGTAATGTTGATGGCGAAACGTCAATCCATCCGTGACGTGATTGCATTCCCTAAAACACAAAGTGCATCCGACTTGATGAGCCAAGCTCCATCTGAGGTAGCGCCAAAACAATTGCGTGAATTACATATCAAAACAGATGTGGCAAAAGAAAAATTAGTATAATCGAATTTGTCCAATAGAAAATTGATATACTTTTAAGGAAAGGGACGGTGTATTTCTTCTTGAAATGACCGTTCCTTTCTGCTATACTATGAGTAAAGAAATTCCTGCTATGTGCGTGTTATATCGCAGTTTTGAGCCAACATTTTAACTTAGGGATTCTCACTCTTGTAAGGGCGCTCTGCCTCTACGAGGACTGTAATCTTACAAGGAGGAAACCCACCTGCCCTTGCAGGATCAAAACACGGTATGGATACGGCATAGTGGGGCCTTTATAACCGCCTTATGGTGGTTTATTTTTTTGCATTAATAAGAACATATAGACTATATAACTGGATGCATGTATAATAATGTACAGATAATATTTGTTGTAACATCAGGTTTCTACAAGTTTGTTGCTCAACGTGATTTTGTAAACTATACAGGAATTGTTCTATACGGCTACTAAGAAGGAAGCTCGGGGATCAACTATGTATAAGTATATATGTATGTACTACTGCATGTACGGTAGTAGTTATCAATATATGATGGTAGATATAGGGAGGTGTAAGGATGAATTTGTTTGAGAATATGGAACCAGTAGATCCATTTGAACCCTTGGCGGTCCGCATGCGACCACGTTCATTGGATCATTTCTTTGGACAAGAACAAGTAGTAGGGCCTGGAACATTTCTTCGCTCTATGATTGAAGAAGATAAGGTACCCTCCTTATTGCTATATGGGCCATCTGGGACAGGTAAGACTACGTTAGCCAAAATTATTTCGGAGCTAACTAGTAGTCGTTTTGTTATGCTTAATGCGACCAATGTGGGGATTGGTGAACTTCGAAGCACTATTGAAGAAGCGATGCGTATTCGCAGTTCCTTGCAACAACGGACAATTTTATTTTTAGATGAAATTCATCGCTTCAATAAAAGTCAGCAAGATGTATTGTTACCTTCTGTGGAAAGTGGCCAAATTATTTTAATTGGCGCCACCACAGAGAACCCTTTCTTTGAAGTGAATCGCCCTCTTTTATCTCGATTACGTTTGCTTACCCTAGAGCGATTAGATGCTACGGCATTAGTGGCAATCTTACGTCGTGCGTTAACAGATGAAGAGTATGGTCTAGGTAAGAAAGCGCTGATTGTGACAGATGATCTATTAGAGGATATAGGCCGATTTGTAGATGGAGATGCTCGTATGGCTCTAAATATTCTGGAGCAAGTGGGGGCTATGGTTCGATCTGGTGGAGAAATTACCATAGAAATTATAGAAAAAGTACTTGGTCGACGAGTGTATCGGTATGATAAGAAGGGGAATAATCACTATGATGTAATTTCTGCTTTCATTAAAAGTATGCGTGGCTCTGATCCAGATGCGGTGCTATATTATTTAGCTCGTATGATTGAGGCAGGAGAGGACCCTGTATTTATTGCTAGACGCATCGTTATTTGTGCGGCAGAAGATGTAGGACTAGCAGATCCACAAGCCTTGGTAGTGGCAAATGCAGCGGCCCAAGCATCTCATATGGTGGGTCTACCAGAGGCGCGCATTATATTATCAGAGGCTGCTGTATATGTAGCTTTAGCACCTAAGAGCAATAGTACCTACCTAGGAATTGATGCAGCTATCCATGCGGTGCGACATAAGGAGCAAGGTGAGGTGCCGAAACATTTACGAGATGCTCATTATGGAGGTGCTAAACAATTAGGACATGGAGTTGGCTATCGCTATGCACAGGATTATCCTAATGGTTATGTGGAGCAACAGTATTTACCAGATACCTTAGTAGGTGAGACATTCTATACCCCTTTAGAACGGGGTTGTGAAGGGGAATTTGTGAAAGCTTGGAAAACACGTAAAGGATAAGGTTATTTTCTTGTGAGAAGCCTCAGCTTTGAGAATATTCGATATACTTTCATAGGTGAAAATGGTATAATAAAGTGCTAAGGTATATGATAGAAACAGAGTTTTGGAGTGGAAGATGGCAGAGGAAAAGAAAGGTAAGGCCCCAAGAAGGGGACAAAAGATACAATCGAAACGTTCTACGCCTCTTAAAGAAGATAAACGAGGTAGCACTAGGGGAACTAAAGCAGAGCCTAAGGGAATTCGCACTGAGGTGAAAGGCTTACTTCTCATGTGTTTTGCTATATTAGCACTTGTAGGTATGGCCGGCATTGAACTGGGAGCCTTAGGAAGTATTATCAGTGGTATTTTCTCTTATGGTTTTGGCCTAGGTGGTTGGGTTGTAGCTATATGGGTTCTATACAATGGTTGGTGCTGGCTTTATAAAGGGTCATTGGCATCAATTACAAGAAAAGGATTGCTATATACAGCGTTATTACTTGTTGTATTAGCGCAACTGGTACTGTGGAATGTCGATAATGGAGATGAATTAGGAACCACAACATTAGCAAATAATGGCGGTGTACTAGGTGGTTTGTTAGGAGTTTTTTAAGAAATTTATTAGGGAATATTGGTGGCATTTTAGTGACATCCATTCTTGGCCTTGCTTGTGTATTGGGGATTACAAAATTATCTCTCCGTGAAGGCTTGCATAAAGCGAAGGATAAGGCTAGTGTGGGGCTCGAAATAGCGCAAGAAAAAGCAACAGAAACAGCTAGTGCCATTCGTGAACAAGTACATGAATGGCGTGAAGAACGTCGTAAGGCCTATGATCGTGAAAAAGACACTAGGTATCCTAAAATAGAAGAGGATATGTTTGATATAGAATTGGAATCTGATGTTGATGTAATTACCGAAAAAACTGGTGCTGAATCTACTGAAAAAGCGATTGAGGAAGTTCAGAGAACACAGGTATCAAACCTAGAAGAAACGGTAAACCCCACACCAGAGGAAGAAGTAATCGCTTCCAATACACAGATGGAAGCAGATTTTACTGAAATGGAAGAAGATGATACTACACATAACCATATTCCAGAGCCAGAACTACTTGAAGATGAGATAGTGACTAGTACTTCTATGGTGCAGGCACTAGAGGATTCTCCAGTGGTAGATCGAGCAGAGGAACCTATCACAGACGATGCTTCTTTACAGGATATATGGGAAGATAGGGAGACCACAGATGTGGACGAAGACTCTTATGTACCAGAAGAGTCTATAAATTTAGAACCTATAAAACCTCCATCATTTTTGCAAACTACTAATTATGTAGGATCCTTGGTAGAAGTACCAACCATTGAAACTACGAAAGAAGATACTGCAGCAGTAGCTGTGAACACGGATGGTGTGGCGCGTCCTAGGACGATAGAAAAGCCTTATCAATATCCTCCGTTGACGATGCTTTCACAGGGAAAATCCAATCCTGTGACCAGTGAAGAAGTGGCTCATAATGCAGTCTTACTAGAAGAAACATTAGATAATTTTGGTATTACAGCAAAAGTGGTGAATGCCACCCAAGGTCCAACGGTAACACGTTATGAATTAGAACCTGCGAAAGGGACAAAAGTAAGCCGAATTATGGGTTTACAAGATGATTTAAAAATGAGCTTGGCAGCCGTTGATATTCGTATGGAAGCACCTATACCAGGAAAGTCTGCAGTAGGCATTGAAATTCCTAATAAAAATGTGTCTGCTGTTCATTTACGAGATGTATTGGACTGTGAAGAGTTCCAACAAGCGAGTGGTGGTATTCCGGTAGGACTTGGTAAAGATATTGCAGACATGCCGGTTATTACGGACTTGGCTAAAATGCCACATCTATTGGTGGCTGGATCCACGGGGTCTGGTAAATCTGTTTGTGTCAATACATTGATCTCTAGCATCTTATTTAGTCGTAAGCCAGATGAAGTGAAACTGATTTTGGTGGACCCTAAAATGGTAGAGTTATCCGTGTATAACGGTATTCCGCACTTGATGTTGCCGGTGGTAACAGATATGAATAAAGCAGCTGCTGTATTACGATGGGCAGTTCGTGAAATGGATGCCCGCTATATGACATTAGCCACAGCAGGCGTGCGTAATGTGGCTAGCTATAATAAGCAAAATCCAACCAAATCGATGCCTCTCATTTTAATTATTATCGATGAGTTAGCTGATTTGATGATGACCAATCCAGATGTGGAAGAATCCATTGACCGATTAGCCGCAAAAGCACGTGCCGCAGGGATTCATATGGTATTGGCAACGCAACGTCCATCGGTGGATGTGATTACAGGCAAAATTAAAGCTAATGTGCCGAGTCGTATTGCTTTCACAGTGGCTACTCAAATTGATTCTCGCACCATTTTGGACCAAGCAGGAGCAGAACGTCTATTAGGTCGTGGCGATATGTTATTTAATCCTATAGGAGCGAATAAACCAATTCGTATTCAAGGGGCATTCATTTCTGATGAAGAGGTGGAAGAATTGATTGCTTTTGTCAAAGGACAAGGTCAGCCAGAATATGATGAAGTGATGATGGCAGAAACAGATAAAGGTGCTGAAAGTTCTGATGCCGTCAGCAGTGATGAGGAACAGGATGAATTGTTGGAGCGAGCTGTACAAATTGTACTAGAACAACGTAGTGCGTCAGCCTCTATTTTGCAACGTAGATTACGAGTTGGTTTTTCTAGAGCCGGTCGTTTAATCGATACTATGCAAGATATGAAAATTATTGGACCTCCTACGAATAGTAGTAAAGGTCGCGATATTTTAATGGGAGAAGACCAAATTAGAGAACTATATTTCCCAAATTTTACAGTAGATTAGAGTAGTGTGCCATTTGCGTTATGTAGATGGCACCTATATGTATAGGAGGTTCTATGGCATCGATTGGCGAAGAACTTAGACGTGAGCGTCAACGACGCGGTTTAACATTAGAACAAATTGAAGATGTATTACATATAAAAGTAGCCTACCTACATGCCTTGGAGCATGATGAGTTTAGTCGTATTCCAGGTAGTGTGTACACGAAAGGGTTCATCAAAAATTATAGTGAACTACTGGGCTTAGATAGTCGTCGATTGGTGGATACTTTTAAAAATAGAATGGGTGAATCCTTGACGATTCCCAAACGCAGAATGGTATCAAAAGAACAAGAGAAGACTGATGCCTTTCGAGAACAGGAATTGATTGAGGCGCCGAAACAACGGTTAACCTATGAAAGTCGTAAGGCAAAACGACAAAAAACGATGATGATAGAACGATTTGTAGTAGGTGGTATTTTGCTGCTGATTATTCTGTTTTTAGGTTGGCTATTTTTCGTGTAATACAGTATAAGGAATACTATGAAAGAACAATATTTAATTACTACAAAAGCAGAAATGGACGAACGAGGGTGGGCTGAACTTGATTTTGTCATTATCAGCGGAGATGCCTATGTGGATCATCCTTCCTTCGCGCCTACTGTAATTGGTAGATTATTAGAGTCCTATGGATATCGAGTCGGTATCATAGCTCAGCCAGACTGGAACGATGTGAATGCCTTTAAGGTTTTGGGAAAGCCTCGATTGGCATCCTTAGTGACAGCAGGTAATTTAGACAGTATGCTCAATAAATTTACAGCAGCCAAGAAACATCGCCGTGATGATGGGTATTCTCCAGGTGGTGAATCTGGGCGACGCCCAGACCGAGCTACGGTGGTGTATGCGAATCGTATGCGAGAGGCTTTTAAAGGGGTTCCTGTTGTTATTGGCGGCATTGAAGCTAGTTTGCGACGATTTGCCCATTATGATTATTGGTCCGATACAGTGCGCCGCTCTATTTTGATGGATAGTAAGGCAGATGTCCTTATCTATGGTATGGGAGAAAAGCAAATTCGTGAAATCGCCGAAGCCTTAGATAAAGACCAATTACAAAAACGATTACCTGCCATCAAAGGGATTTGTTATGTTGCCAACACCGTGCCAGAGAATGCTATTGAATGCCCATCTTACGAAGCTATATCAGCAGACAAAGAAATCTTTGCTAAAGCCTTTAAAATGCAATTTGATGAGCAAGATCCATACTATGGGAAAACAGTGGCGCAAGGGCATGGTAATCGGTATATTGTACAGAATAGTCCAGCCTTACCATTAACACAGGAAGAAATGGATCATGTTTATAGTTTACCCTATACGAGAAAATGGCATCCTATGTATGATGCGGCTGGTGGAGTACCTGCCTTAGCAGAAGTGCAGTTTAGTATTACTAGCCATCGTGGTTGTTTTGGTAGTTGTTCTTTCTGTGCTATTACAAGCCATCAAGGACGAATTATTCAAAATCGTAGTCATCAGTCGATCTTAGATGAGGCTCATCGTATGACAACTATGGATGGATTTAAAGGATACATTCATGATGTAGGAGGTCCTACGGCAAATTTCCGTCATGTTGCTTGCGATAAACAGTTGAAAGTAGGCGCTTGTAAGGGGAAAACATGTGCTGCGCCCAAAGCATGTCCTCAGTTAAATACGAATCATGATGACTATGTGAGCATTTTGCGAAAAGTACGTAATGTAAAAGGCGTAAAAAAAGTGTTTGTTCGATCGGGGCTCCGATATGACTATGTATTGGACGATAATAACAAAGACTTCGTTCGAGAATTGTGCGAACATCACGTGAGTGGTCAATTAAAAGTTGCCCCTGAACATGTATCCGAGCATGTAACGACCATCATGGGGAAAGCCAATAAAAGTTACTTCTTAAAATTTAAATCTTGGTTTGATGAGGCGAATCGTAAATTAGGTAAACAACAATTTTTGGTGCCTTATTTTATGAGTTCTCATCCAGGCTGTACATTAGAAGATGCTATTGAATTGGCAGAATTTTTGCGAGATCAAAATATGACTCCAGAACAGGTGCAAGATTTTATTCCTACTCCAGGTAGCTTATCGACCGCCATGTATTACACAGGAATCAATCCCCTTACAGGTGAGCCTGTATATGTGGCTAAAAAAGGCAGAGATAAAGCTATGCAACGAGCCTTGATGCAATATAAACGAGAAGATAATTATGAATTAGTAAAAGAAGCCTTAATCAAAGCAAATCGCAGAGATTTAATCGGTTTTGGACCATTATGCTTAATTCCTCCGCGATGTATAAAACGGAATGCACCAAAATCTGATAGGACTAGAATTTCAGTTAAGGGTGGAGTGAAAGCAACAGGTAGAGGAAAAGGATCTATGCAAGGGGAAGGACGTACAAATAGTGGTTCTAAAACTGGTATAGGAAATCGAAAAAATAAAGGCATGAAAAAAGGAATTTTGGTTAGGTATCTCTAATAGGTAAAGGAGGTGAATCTATGAAACGGTTACGATTGCTTATAGTGTATTTACTAGTAGTAGTAGGTATGTTTAGTGTAGGCTTGTGGCTTAATGATATGAAACAAGATCAAGTGGATCAACGTGTGATTTCTACAAGAGCAGAAATTACTATCTATACAGATGGGGACCCTGAAGTCATGACGGCTATAGGACAGGCCTACGAAAGAGAGGCACAAGTAAGAGTACATGTTATTCCCATACCGCAGAACCAAATGGGTACACGGTTAGCTTTACCAGAAGCAGAGCAACAAGGGGATCTTGTGATTTCTACAAAATCCAATCTCAGTGAAGGGGTTGAGCATGGAGCCTTTCGTAGATTGCCAATTACTTTAACATATTCGGTAGATACAGTATTCCACGGTCCGGATGAGCAATGGGTAGGGATATGGTATGATCCTTATGTCTTAGCCTTACACGATACCTTCTATAGCAGTCAGGGAAAATATGTAAACACTTGGTTTTCCTTAGCTTATACGGGCCCATGGCGTATAGCGGTCACTGATTTTGTAGCCGATGCATCGTCCACTACTTTATTGAATAGTTTTGGTGATATCTATGGACTAGATGGTGCTATCTCCTATTTTGATAGCTTGCGGCCACGTATTGTGCAGTATGCAAAAGCCTTGCCATCTTCAGTGCGCATGGCTGCTATTGGAGATGTACAGGTCAGTGTAGGACATTATTCGGATGCCAAATTCTACGAGGTTCATAAATATCCTTTGACGATTTTATATCCTAGGGAAGGTACTCCTTATGATTTGATGGGCGTAGGGATTCTAAAAGGATCCAGTAATGTTGGTGAAAGTGAAGCGTTTGTGAGTTGGTTACTTTCAGAACGGGTACAAGCTGTATTGAAAGAGGGGGATAGGTATTATTTGCCAACCAGAGAAACGGTGGAATCTCATAAAGACCGACAGGGCAATCATCTTGTGTTATGGAATGCAGGGATTGTGAAAGAAGAGCAAGATAAGATATTACAAGAATGGATACGACAAGTGCGTTTTAGAAAGGATACACCATGAGTAAGTTGTTAGGTTATATTAGTTTAGGTTGCGCCAAGAATTTGGTGGATACAGAGGTGATGCTAGGAGCTTTACAAGATAATGGATATGAAATCACAGAAGAGTTAGAAAAAGCAGAAATTATTATTATCAACACATGCACATTTATCGAGAAAGCAAAAGAAGAATCGATCAATACTATATTAGAGGCTGGTCAATATAAACAATATGGAGACTGTAAAGGTCTTATCGTAGCGGGCTGTTTAAGTCAGCAATACCAAGAAGAATTGTTTACTGAAATTCCAGAAATTGATGCCCTCATTGGAACAGGATCTTGGAATCGTATCATGGAAGCTGTGGAGGCCATTCAACAAGGTCAACGTATTTGTATCATGGATAGTATGACAAATATGTATGATGAAGGCATGCCACGTATGATGACAACACCGGACTACAGTGCATATGTAAAAATTTCTGAAGGATGCAATAATGGATGTACATTCTGTATCATTCCGAAAGTACGTGGGGCCTATCGCAGTCGATCTATGGAGTCTATTGAACGAGAAGTACAACAGCTTGCAGAAGCAGGTGTGAAAGAAGTAGTATTAATTGCTCAAGATACTACCTACTATGGCGCAGATTTGAACAATGGTACACCGCTGCTTTCAGAGTTATTGAAACGATTGGCGAAGATTGAAGGTATCGAATGGATTCGCATGTTGTACTTGTATCCAAAACACTTCTCTGATGAATTGCTAGAAACAATCATGACAGAACCAAAGGTGTGCAAGTATATCGATATGCCGCTACAACATATTAATAATACTGTGTTACAACGTATGAACCGTAAGGATACGCGAGAAAATATTGTAGCCTTGTTGCATAAAATCCGCAATCGCAGCGAGCATATTACATTGCGCACATCCCTTATTGTAGGCTTCCCTGGAGAAACAGAAGAACAATTCCAAGAATTGGCAGATTTTGTCAAAGATATTCGATTTGATCACATGGGTGTATTTACGTACTCTCAAGAGGATGGCACACCAGCAGGTCTGATGGATGACCAAATTCCTGAAGAAGTGAAAGAAGAACGATACCATACATTAATGGCTATTCAAGCACAAGTTTCAGAGGAACATAATCGTGATCTAGAGGGAACGATTCATCAAGGCCTAATTGAAGCTATCGATGAAGTAGAGCCGGGAAAATTTTTGGCTCGTGGACGTTTGCAAATGCAGGCTCCAGATGTAGATGGTAACATGTATGTAGAAGATGTAACAGGACTTTCTGAAGGCGATATTGTGACTGTAAAAGTATCACAAGGTTTCGCTTATGACGTGGTAGTAGAAACTATATAGGATGGTGATAGCATGATCGTAGAATTAATCTCTACAGGATCAGAATTATTACTAGGACATATTGTCAATACAAATGTGAAATGGCTCAGCGAAGAACTGAACAATCGAGGCTATTCTGTGTCATATCAAACGACGGTGGGGGATAATCCTGAGCGTATGAAAGAGGTATTTCAACGAGCAGGGGAGCGAGCAGATATTGTGATCAGTTCTGGAGGCTTAGGTGCTACCCAAGGAGATATAACTCGAAAATCCTTGGCAGATGCGCTAGGATTACCTTTGGTATTTCACGAAGAAGCAGGTCGTGAGGTAGATTCTTTTTATGAGAAACAAGGACGGGTGAAACCTTACGAATCTGACCGAGATCGGTATTTGCCAGAAGGGGCAAAAGTACTACATAATCCAGTAGGGGTGGCACCAGCAGTAGTAGTGGAACAGGATGATACGGTATATGTATTGTTACCAGGTCCTCCATCAGAATTACAAGGAACTTTTATAGACAGTGTGAGCCCCTTTTTAGAGCAACGTTTTGGACAGCAAGGGATGATTTATTCTGAACGGTATGCTGTGTATGGATATCGTGAAATGCAACTAGAGACTCTATTGCAAGACTTGATTCAGAATCAGCAGAATCCAACCACAGCATTATTGATCAAACCAGGATACATTGAAATTCGCTTAACTGCAAAAGGCGAATCAAAAGTAGACTGTCAGGAGAAATTAGGTCCATGGAGGTCTATCCTATTAGAATGCTTGGAAGATATCCGTAGTTTAGATACATCGGTGTTGGAAGACTTTCACAAGGTGGCTCTAACAACAGGCGTTACCATAGGAACTGCTGAATCTTGTACAGGCGGCCTAGTAGGAAAAATGTTGACTGACTTAGGTGGTAGCAGTGGATATTATCAGGGTGGTATCATTTCCTATGCAAATGCGGTGAAAGAACAAGTATTAGGTGTATCATCAGAGACATTGGCAACATATGGTGCTGTCAGTGAAGAAACGGCTAAGGAAATGGTTGAAGGTGTATTTCGTGTATTACGTACAGACTATGCCATTGCGACCACAGGGATAGCAGGTCCAGGTGGTGGCAGTCAAGAAAAACCAGTAGGTCTTGTATATATTGGTATAGGTACACCACGAGGAATAACTGTATATAAAGAGATATTTATAGGGGATCGTACTAGTATCCGTAAGAGTGTAGCGGAACGAGCGATTCAATATGTATATAAAGAATTAATAGAAAGGTAGAACAATGGCAAAGGATAAAGCAAAAGAAGCAGCAATTGATATGAAAAGCGGATCTCAAGAAGATCGTATGAGAGCTTTAGAAGGGGCTTTAAAACAAATTGAAAAAGACTTTGGTCAAGGCGCGATCATGCGCATGGGCGAAGCGGCAGATAAAATGAACATTGAAGTCATTTCTACAGGCGTATTGGCCTTGGATTTGGCAGTTGGTGTAGGTGGATTCCCACGGGGCCGTATTATTGAAATTTATGGACCAGAATCTTCTGGTAAAACTACGGTGGCTTTACATGCAGCAGCAGAAGCACAACGTAATGGTGGCGTTGTTGCCTTCATCGATGCAGAACATGCCTTAGACCCTGTATATGCGAAAAAATTAGGCGTAGACATCAATAGCTTGTTGATTTCCCAACCAGATAATGGTGAACAAGGCTTAGAAATTACAGAGGCTTTGGTTCGCTCTGGGGCAGTAGACTTAATCGTTGTGGACTCCGTAGCGGCCTTAACACCTAAAGTAGAGATTGATGGTGAAATGACAGATGCTCACGTTGGGGTACATGCGCGTTTGATGAGTAAAGCATTACGTAAATTAACAAGCTCCATCAGTAAAACTAGAACGGTTATTATCTTTATTAACCAATTGCGTGAAAAAGTGGGCGTTATGTTTGGTAACCCAGAAACAACTACAGGTGGCCGTGCTTTAAAATTCTACTCTACTATTCGTTTAGATGTACGCAAAGGGGAAGCGTTGACTTCTGCTAAAGAACATGTCGGTAACCGTACAAAAGTAAAAGTTGTGAAAAATAAAGTGGCTCCTCCATTCAAAGTGGCAGAATTTGATTTAATGTTTGGGGAAGGCGTTTCCTACGAAGGTACATTGATTGACATCGGTGCGAATATTGAAGTGATCAAAAAATCTGGTGCTTGGTATTCCTATAATGGAGAGCGTATGGGTCAAGGTAAAGAGGCTGCCAAAGTATTCTTGAAAGAAAACCCTCAAATTGCTCAAGAAATTGATTCTATTATTCGTGATACATTAGCAGCAGAACCATTGAATGTACTTGGTCATGATGAAGAAGTGGATGAAGTAGCAACTACTGAAACTGTGGATATGGAATAATGGCATTTCGTACATCGAAAGAAGAGAAGTGGACATTTGCATCAGTTATGGAGCAAGCTTTGCGCTTATTAGGGCCACGGTCTTTAAGTACCTTAGAGCTACGGCGTAAATTGTCTCAACGGTCTGTGCCTAGTGAGCTAATACACGATGTAGAAGAAAAACTTCTATCCTTATCGTACTTAGACGATGACGAATTGTCGGAAGAAGCATTGCGTGCCTATATGGAGGCAGAAAAGCATAGTACCTATTACATTCGTGAAAAAATGCGCGAACGAGGTCTTGCTGTATCTTATGTATTAGATGACTATGATGAATGGTCGGTAGCGGTAAAACTATTAGAGCAACGATTTCACATATCCGATGAGGAGCGGTTAGCAGCCATCGAAGAGGGCGAAGAAGATAAGTTTAGTAAGAAAAAATAATTTATTTTTTGAAGAATCGTGGATTCGCTGTGAGTACAATTCAATCTATCTGTTATGAATGGGGCCCCTACTTAGAGTAGGGGCTTTGTCTTGACATTCCACGGTGTATGAACTAAAATTAAAATAGCCTTAATAATAAGCAAAATAAAATTTAAAAGCAAAATGGGCGAGAAACCGGGGAAGCGGATGTATCGACTTCTCCTTTTTTTATGCAAGTGGGAGGTGAACACGATTTTAGAATACAGCATTGTTGCCGTAGTCATGGTATTAATTGGTCTTGGAGTAGGCTATTTATTGCGTCGCAATATTGCAGAAGGTAAGCTAAACAAAGCGGAAACAGAAGCTGCACGTATTGTTGCTGATGGCGAGCGCTTAGCGGAGTCTAAGAAAAAAGAAGCGTTACTGGAAGCAAAAGAAGAAATTCATAAATTGCGTGCTGATGTAGATAAAGAAAATCGGGATAGACGTAATGAATTACAACGTCTTGAACGACGGATTTTACAAAAAGAAGAGCAATTAGACAAAAAACTAGACAGTATTGAACGCAAAGAGGAGTCCTTGCACCACAAGGAACGCAATCTAGAAAAAGCGGAAGAAAAAATTGAGGTATTGCATCAACAACAAATGGAAGAGTTAGAACGAATTTCTAGCTTAACCTTTGATGAAGCAAAACAAATTTTATTGACAAAAGTAGAACAAGAGATTCGTCACGACACTGCTGTGATGCTTAAAGATCTTGAGCAACAAGCAAAAGAAGAGGCGGAAAAGAATGCCAGAGAAATTATTTCTATGGCCATTCAACGATGTGCAGCTGACCATGTAGCAGAATCTACAGTGTCTGTGGTGACATTGCCAAATGATGAGATGAAAGGCCGTATTATCGGTCGTGAAGGCCGTAATATTCGCGCTTTAGAAACGTTGACGGGTATTGACTTAATTATTGATGATACACCAGAAGCAGTTATTTTATCCGGATTTGATCCAATTCGTCGCGAAGTAGCACGAATTGCCTTAGAAAAACTCATTGTAGATGGACGTATCCATCCAGCTCGTATCGAGGAAATGGTTGAAAAAGCACGCCGTGAGGTGGAAACAACTATAAAAGAAGCGGGCGAGCAAGCTACTTTTGAAGCAGATGTACATGGCTTACATCCAGAAGTGATTCGTATTTTAGGTAGACTAAAATATCGTACTAGTTATGGACAGAATGTACTAAAACATTCTGTAGAAGTATCTCATTTAGCAGGTATGATGGCAGCGGAATTAGGCTGCGATGTAGTACTGGCTAAACGAGGCGGTTTATTACATGATTTAGGCAAAGCCTTAACACATGAAATTGAAGGATCTCACGTGGAAATTGGCGTAGATCTTGCTAAAAAATATCATGAAAGCGCATTGGTGCAAAATTGTATTGGCGCTCATCATGGTGATGAAGAGTTTAAATCTGTAGAGGCTGTATTGGTAGCGGCAGCAGATGCTATTTCTGCAGCACGACCAGGAGCTAGACGCGAAACATTAGAAAATTATTTAAAACGATTATCTAAGTTGGAAGAAATCGCTGAATCTTTTGAAGGCGTTGAAAAATGCTTTGCTATCCAAGCAGGTCGAGAGATTCGCGTTATGGTAAAACCAGATAAAGTGGATGATGTGGAAGCGAACTTGTTGGTACGTGACATCATTAAACGAATCGAAAATGAATTAGAATATCCAGGACAAATTAAAGTTGTGGTTATTCGTGAAACACGAGTCGTAGATTACGCGAAAAAATAGTCTACATAAGTGGTTGGAGCAGCCTTTGGCTGCTCTAACTTCTTTTTTTTCACACTATATATGAATTGCATATATAGTGTGAAGAAAAAGAAAGTATCTGTAAGTAGGAGTTTTTTTATTTGTGTAGAATAGTATAGATAGAGAACGTATATATAATTTATACTTTTTAGTAAATACACTGTAGTACATAGCTTAGGAGAATGACATGAGCAAGTTTTTCGATGATGATATAATTGAACAAGTCAAAGATGCCAATGACATTGTATCTGTCATTTCTGAGCATATTCCATTAAAGAAGAAAGGGAAAAACTATTGGGGTTGTTGTCCATTTCATAATGAAAAGACACCTTCTTTTAGTGTGACCCCTGAAAAGGGCTTTTTTTATTGTTTTGGTTGTCGAGAATCGGGGAATGTTATCAGTTTTTTAATGAAATATGATAATTTAACTTTTCCAGAAGCGATAGAAAGATTAGCTAATCGTGCTAACATTGCTTTGCCAGAACGGACCGTATCATCAGCAGAACGAAAACGTATGGCCCGTATGGAATCTATGTATGAAGTGAATGAACTAGCTACAAATTTCTTTCATAATTGTTTAGTAAAAACAGAGTTAGGAAAACAGGGTTTAGACTATTTACTAAAACGAGGTCTATCCATGGAGACGATAACAAAGTTTCGCTTAGGTTTTGCTCCAGATGGATGGGATAAGTTATACAGTGCCTTTATTGGACGTGGAGTGGACCCTAATTTGTTATTAGAGTTAGGGCTATGCCGTAAAAATGAGCAAGGTAAGATATACGATTATTTTAGAAAACGTGTGATGTTTCCTATCATGGATGGAAAGGGGCGTGTGTTAGGCTTCGGTGGTCGTGTTCTTGATGACAGTAATCCGAAATATTTGAACTCCCCAGAAACGGAAATATTTAATAAAGGACATTTATTATTTGCCTTTTATCAATCCTACCGTAGCATTCGTGAAAAGAAACAAGCAGTCCTTGTAGAGGGATATATGGATGTACTGAGTTGTCATAATGTAGGCATTACGAATGTAGTGGCATCGTTGGGTACGGCCTATACGAAAGACCATGGTAGGTTATTAATGCGTCAAGCAGAGGAAGTTGTTCTTGCCTATGATATGGACGGAGCTGGTCGTACAGCGGCTAAGCGTGCTATCGAATTATTGCAAAATACAGAATTTTCTGTTAAGGTAGTATCTATGCCTGATGGAAAGGATCCAGATGATTTTATCAAAAATCACGGTCCTGAAGCATGGCAAGAATTGGTGGATACATCGCCAAGAGATTTTGAGTTTTTATTAAATGAAAGCTTACGTCGTCACGATACTAATTCGGTAGAAGGAAAGCGTTCTGTTTTGGGAGATATGTTCCCTTTTATTGCAGGCCATGAAAGCCAAGTGCGCCGTGATGAATATTTAAAAGCTATGGCATTACCTTTGTGGTTAGATGTGAGTACTATCATTACTTACTTTAGACAGTTTCTTCGACAAGGAAATATAGAATTAAAACAGCAGGAACTTAATGTGCCTAAGGAACATTTTACAGATGAAGAAGAATTGCTGTACTGGGTTGGTAAAGATAATAATATTTATACCTTAGTGACCCAATATATAGGAGTAGAAGACATATCGCATCCTATGTATCGCGCCTATTATGAAAAAATTGGCGATTTGGTAACTAGAGGTGAAACATTGTCGGACATCCTTTTAGAAGGAGCTTTAGATGCAGAATCTTGGCACATGTTTGGCAAATGGTCGGTCTTAATTGACCGTGAAATGAATGAGGAATTATTGCACAGTTTAATTCGAAGTGTGCGATTAAAATCCCTTCGCAATCAATATAAGGAACATAGTCGATTGGCAGACCAATTAAGTAGAGCTAATGATCCTAGATTTATAGAAGAGTTACGAATGTGTCAGGATTTACAAGAATTAATTAAACAGTGGTCTTGATGTAGTGAAAGGAAGAGCACAGTGGCAAAGAAGAAAAAAGAATCGCAAGTGCAAGAAATTATCGCGGTTTTATTAGAAGATGCGAAACGAGAAGGCGTCATTACAGCTAAGAAAATTTCTGATGCACTTTCAGAGCAAATGGAAGTAACAGCAGAGCAGCTTGATAGTATGTATGCTATATTTAATAATTTGAATATTGAAGTCATTCCTGATGATGAACATGCTTCTGAAAGTGACTTGCATCTACATGATGAATTACTAGATAAGGATATAGAAGTCGAAGTTGATGTAGATGTAGATGTAGAACATTTAACTAGTGACATCGATATTGCTACGGAAGAAGATGATGAAGAAAAAGAGATTAATCTTGATTTATCTATTCCTGAGGGAATGAATATTGATGATCCAGTGCGTATGTATTTGAAAGAAATTGGACGTGTTCCATTGCTATCTGGTGATGAAGAAATCATTTTGGCACAACAAATTGAGGCAGGTAATCAAGAAGGAGCTACCTATAAAGAAGTTCGTTTAGGTAGTAGCGCGAAACAGAAATTGATTGATGCTAACTTGCGTCTTGTGGTAAGTATTGCAAAACGTTATGTAGGCCGTGGTATGTTGTTCTTGGATTTAATTCAAGAAGGCAATTTGGGGCTTATTAAAGCAGTCGATAAATTTGACTATACAAAGGGATATAAATTTTCTACCTATGCCACATGGTGGATTCGTCAAGCCATTACAAGAGCGATTGCTGACCAAGCTAGAACCATTCGTATTCCAGTACATATGGTAGAAACGATTAATAAATTAGTACGTATTCAGCGTCAATTATTACAAGACTTAGGCCGTGAACCAAGTCCAGAAGAAATTGCTGAAGGCATGGGCATTACAGTGGAGCGTGTTCGAGAAATTCAAAAAATTTCTCAAGAGCCAGTCTCTTTAGAAACGCCAATTGGGGAAGAAGAAGATTCCCATTTAGGAGATTTCTTAGAAGATAAAGATGCGGTAGCTCCAGATGATGCGGCTAGCTTTATTTTGTTGCGAGAACAAATTGTTGAAGTATTTAGTTGCTTAACAGATCGAGAACAACAAGTGTTAGAATTACGCTTTGGTTTAAAAGATGGTAAGCCACGTACATTGGAAGAAGTTGGTCAATTCTTTAATGTGACACGGGAACGGATTCGTCAAATTGAAGGAAAAGCTTTAACAAAACTGCGGAATCGTGGGAAACGAGATAAAATTAAAGACTTTTTATAATGCCTAATATTAGGTAATAGTAGTTAGTATCGTAGGTAGGGATTATAACTAATTGTGAAATAATTATGCTGTTATAGTCTTACGTATTAAAATAATGAACCTAGGGGGAAGTTGATATGTTTTGTTCAACTTCCCTTTGATGTATTTGATGGTATTATAGTAAATATCTTTTGTAGAGTAAAATAAAAATAGTGATATACTTATAAAGAGAAACTTTATAAAAAATACTTGCTATTTAATAATTGTGTGGTATAATTTATGTATAAATAATCATAAGTAGTGAATATATTCTGGGAGGTAATTATGATTAGCATGAAAAAACTAGGTCTTATCCTATGTACAGCTGTTCTTAGTGTAGGTTTGCTAGCTGGTTGTGGTAGTGATAAAAAAGAAGCGCAGTTAACACAAACAGCAGGGGTGTTGAAAGTTGGTTCTGAAACCACATTCCCTCCATTTGAATTTGCAGAAGAAAATACTAATAAATATATTGGTTTTGATGTAGATTTAAGTGAAGAAGTAGCCAAACGGTTAGGCTTAAAATTAGAGTTTGTCAGCATGGGATTCGATGCGTTGATTCCTGCTACACAATCTGGCAATATCGATATGATTGCAGCTGGTATTAATGCAACTCCAGAACGTGAAAAAGCATTAGCATTCTCTGAGCCATACTTCAAAGAAGGCGGTTTCATCACTATTGTTCGTAAAGATAATACGGATATCAAAAAAATGGACGACCTTACTAATAAACGTGTAGGGGTTCAAATTGGTACAGTACCTGTGGAAATGGCAAAAGCAATCCCTGGTACAGATGTAAAAGAAATGGATTCTAATAGCAATATCTTCATGGCATTACAAGCAGGTACGATTGATGGTGCTATCATTGACCAAGCAGTGGCTATGTATTACTTGAAACAAGGTGCAGACAAAGATCTTAAATTGGTAGGAGAAGGCACAGATGCACCTCCATTCGTATTAGGGTTCAATAAATCTAACACAGCATTACGTGATAAAGTTAATGAAGCTTTGAAAGCAATGCGTGAAGATGGAACATATCAAAAAATTTACTCCAAATGGTTCGCAAAATAGTTCTGCTATGTAGCCTGTGGTATTCCTAGACGGGTAGGCAAAGGGAAGAGCACGACACATTCCTCCGCAAACTGATACAGTGGTTAGGTTTGCTCCGGAATATGTCGTGCTCTTCTAGCATTTGTCTTATTTTGGCATAGGGAATACCACAAAGGATACTACGCATAAGGGCCTTGCTCAGGGGTGGGGGATGTGGAAGAGCACGGTATACTCCTCACAAACGGTATTTCATAATGTGTCGTCTCTTGTTCAGCTATGTAGTTCGTGGCATTCTATCCGATGTAGTGAAAGGAAAGACCGCAATACATCTCCTCAGAAACGGTATTTCATAATGTTTCTTCGGAGGTATATTGCGGTCTTTTAGGTTTATAATATAGTATTCATAAAGGATCGCCACAGGGCTACTACGCATGACTGCGTTCCTCAGGGAATTATAGTGTGTGTGCTAGTTTAATATATTCCCGAATGCGTTCGCAAGAGTTGTGGAAGGCTTTTTGTTCGTCAGCGGTTAGGTGCAATTCTAAGATTTCTTCGATGCCGTTTTTGCCGATGATGGCAGGGACGGAGGCAAAGACATTGTGCTCGCCGTATTCGCCTTCTAGTTTGCAGGATAGAGGTAATACTTTTTGTTCATCGTGGAAGTAAGCACGGATGATTTCTGTGACGGATGCAGCGATACCAAATTCTGTGGATCCTTTTCCGATGAGGATGAGGTAGCCACCGTATTTCATTTGTTCTACTAGGGCATTTTCATCAAAGGTTGGGAAGCGGTGAGGAAGCTCCTGTTGGAGTTCTTTTAAAGGTTTGCCAGATACTGTGACGTGAGACCAAGGGACCATAGCGCTACCACCGTGTTCACCCATAGCATAGCAAGATAAAGAGCGACGATGTACGTGGATTTGTTCAGCTACTAGTCGTTGTAGGCGTGCCGAATCTAAGGATGTACCGGAAGAGATGATTTTATGTTTCGGGTAGTCTAAGTATTCTTGTACATAGGCAGCTACTACGTCAGCTGGGTTGGAAATGCTCACGATGAAACCGTTGAACCCCGAGGCTTTTACACGAGGAAGGAATTCACGCAATACTTCTACGGTGGACCCTAGTGTATCTAGTCGATCTTGTTCTGGAGATGGGAGGGGACCTGCAGAAATAACGAGAATATCGCAGTCTCCGATGTCTTCCGGTTCGCAAGGGATAGCTTCTACACGATGTGGTAAGTAACTTACAGCATCATTAATATCGGTGGCTTGGGCAATCGCTTTATCTTTGTCGATATCCACCATGTATAATTGGTCCACCTCACCTTGTGTGGCAAGGGAAAATGCCACGTGGGACCCCACATGACCAGTGCCGATAATGGCAACTTTTCGTAGTTCTATAGACATATTGTTCCTCCTGTGTTGAATAATTAAAGTAATTAGTAATATGTTATAGGATAAAACTTTTAGGGGGGTTACGTCAATACGTCACTTGTTTTGCTATGCAGTCTTTGGCGGGTTTAACTGAATAGGGCAAAAGAAAGAGTGCGACACATTCCTTCTCAAACGGCACTGCGTAATGTTTGTTCAGGAACATGTCGCACTCTTCTTATATTTGTGTTATGTGTGCAGTTAATCCCGCCACAAGGCTGCTACGCTTAACTGCGTTCCTCATGGAGTATGTGTAGTATTGATAAAACATTAACATTTTGTGTGATTTTAAAGTATAATAAATAAGAAGAGTCAACGGCGTGTTGTTAGGCTCATCTCTTCCTATTAGGGGAGGAGATGATACTATGACTACATATGAAAAGTTATCTTTATTGATTCAATTTTCTATGTTGATTGTAGAAGTTCTCCGTTGCTTTTATAGCTAACGAAAACGCCTAACGAATAAGGTTTCCCAGACCTTACACGTTAGGCGTAATCAATTTTCCACTTTTGAGATGAGCCTAACGCTAGCAGACGTCGATGGCTCTTCTTTTGTTGTTTTAATTATAGCATAGTATATAGGCCATGACAATGTCTCTTGTTCTGCTATGCTTAACTGCATTCTTTAGGGAGCTGGATTGGTTTTGAGTTTTTGATAGTACTTCCAGAGAAAACTATAATTTAAAATAAAGTTCCCCAAATGCATAGTCTTTGTTCGTAATTAGTATGATATATGAGTGGCTGTTTATATATAAAACCTATGGATTGTATAGTATAATGAATGCATGACAAATTTAGAACTTGAAGAATTAGCGATACAATTAAATATTCCTGCGGTGGGGGCGGCGTCTTGGCCATTGCCGGTGGAGGCGTCGTTACATTTGGATACGCCCTATCCTTGTCCGTTTACGAATGGAAGTATTGAAGAACGATTGCAGGGGTCCACGACTATTGCTTCACCGAAGTCCGCGATAGTCTGTTTGTTTCCTTATTATATGCCTAGGGAAGGAGTGACGAATTTAGCTAGGTACTGTTGGGGCGATGATTATCATGTTGTGGTACGACAGTATTTGGAACAACTGGTGGATATTTTGCGTGGGCGCTATCCTGACGAAATATACGAGATTCATTGTGATACGTCACCTTTAGCGGATCGGTATATGGCATACTTGGCAGGCTTAGGGTTTTATGGGTGGAACCAAACATTTATCAACCCTACGTGGGGCTCCTATACTGTTATTGGCACTATTATGACGACGTTGGAATTGTCTCCTTCTGTACCGCTTGCACAGAGCTGTCTGCAATGTGGTGCTTGTTTGCGTGCTTGCCCTGGTAAGGCCTTACAAGGAGATCATTTAGATTATCGAACCTGTAAAAGTTATCTTACCCAATGTAAAGGGGAACTTTCAGAGGAAGAAGAACGAATTATTGGTAAAACACCTCTCATTTTTGGGTGTGATGTATGCCAGGAGGTATGCCCCCACAATCGAGATATTCCTATGACGCCTATACCAGAGTTTCAACAGGTTACATCCTACATTGAGATGGAGGAATTAGAAGGAATGACGAATAAAGAGTTTAAAGCGAAGTACGGCCACAAAGCCTGGGCTTGGCGAGGAAAGAAAGTGTTGCTTCGCAATGCGGAGATTGTTAGAAAGGAAAAGCATGAAGGAAAGTAAGTCTGTTTCATTGTTTTTAATTATATTCTTAGGATTGCTCACAGCGGTAACGCCATTGGCGACGGATATGTATTTGCCAGCCTTGCCGATTATGCCTGGAGAACTGGATACATCGGCATCAAATATTCAAATGACCATCGGCGTTATGACCATCGGTATTGCAGTGGGACAACTCTTTGCAGGACCTATCAGCGATGTGCTAGGTCGCAAGAGACCACTCATTGTGGGAAACCTACTTTGCGTAGTAGCTACCATGGTTTGCGCTTATACACCAAATATTGAAGTACTCTTGTTGGGTCGATTTTTGCAAGGTGTGACGGGTTCCTTTGGGGTAGTTATCTCTAAGGCTATCGCTCGTGACCATGCATCGGGACCGGCTCTGATTAAGTTGCTGGCATCATTGATGATGGTCAATGGATTAGCGCCTGTCATTGCGCCATTATTGGGTGGACAAATTTTAATATACGAAACATGGCGATTTATTTTTGTTGTGTTGGCAGGATTTTCCTTAGTGCTGTTGATAGGTTCCATTCTATTCCGTGAAAGTTTACCAACCGAACAGCGTGTAGCAGGTGGTATTCAAGAGGCCATCAAAAACTATAAGACACTACTCAAAGACAAAGCTTTCTTAGGACAATGTGGCATTCAATGTTTTGCTTTTGGTGCTTTCTTTTGTTACATTAGTGGGTCATCCTTTGTGTATCAAAATATTTTCGGGCTGGATGCACAACAATTTAGTTATATATTTGGCATCAACAGCTGTGGCATCATTTTGTTTAGTATGATTAGTTCCCGTATGAGTAATGTTATCAAGGATTACCAATTGTTGCACGGTAGCTTGTGTGTGCTATTCCTAGGATCCACTTTGTTTTTAGGCGCCATGGCACTGAATATGCCATTCCTAGTGGTCACTACGATTTTATTCTTTACCGTAGGCACTGTGTCTCTATTCGGGGCTGCTAGCTTTTCTATGGCGATGGCCAATTACGGTCACCTAGCAGGTAGTGCATCTGCATTATTAGGCTTTTTCTCTATGATGTCTGCCGGTATTGTGGCCCCTATTGTGGGGATTGCAGGGTCTCATACGGCGATTCCTATGGGGGTAACTATGGTGGTTTGCTCGGTAACGGCGTTGTTCTGTTATTATCGATTTGCGCGGCCTACTATATAGGTATATCACTATTGTACTAATACTCATGAATAGCTCTTCAGTGCTAGCGTATGTGGTATAGAGTTGGTCTATATCTGTATTTTTTATTGACATGGGCAGCTCTTGTCATGTATAATAATTGAGTCATAGTTTGGGTACGCCCAACTATTGCAAGCCGCATGAAGAGGTCAATAATATTTGGCTTCGGCTAGATAACCGCATTCAGCGAGTACGAATACAAGGAGGTGTCATAATGTACGCAATTATTAAAACTGGTGGTAAACAATATCGCGTTTCCGAAGGCGATGTAATCACTATTGAAAAATTGGATGTAGCAGCTGAAGGAACTGTTTCTTTTGACGAAGTTGTAACTGTAGTTAAAGACGGTGACGTTAAAGTTGGTACACCACTTGTGGACGGTGCAAAAGTTACTGGTACAGTACTTGAACATGGTAAAGCGAAAAAGATCTTGGTTTTCAAATACAAAGCGAAATCCAACTATCGTCGTCGTCAAGGCCATCGCCAACCATTCACTAAAGTTCGCATCGAAAAAATCGAGGCGTAATTGTCATGACTCACATTGATGTGAAGCGGAATCGATTAGGGCAAATCGTAGAATGTTATTTTCGTGGACATGCTGAGGCAGGTCCCTACGGAGAAGATATTGTATGTGCCGCCATATCTATGCTTTCACAAACATCGATCTTAGGACTTCATGAGGTGGCTAAGCAATCTATGGAGTATCACATAGAAGATGGTGAGTTAGATATCCTGCTTTCAGAACCCATTACTGAAAGAGGACAAACTATATTAGAAACCATGCTACTTGGTATCAAGAATGTGGCGGATCAATATAGTGATTTTGTTAGAGTGAGTGAACAATAGGAGGTGAACTACATGTTATTCAATATCCAATTACAACTATTCGCATCTAAAAAAGGTGCTTCCAGTACAAAAAATGGTCGTGATTCCGAGTCCAAACGTCTTGGAGTTAAATGCCATGACGGTTCTACTGTAAAAAGTGGTAACATCCTAGTTCGTCAACGTGGTACACATTTCCATCCAGGCGCTAACGTAGGTATCGGCAAAGATGATACTTTGTTTGCATTGGTTCCTGGCCGTGTAGCATTTGAACGTGCTGGTCGTTATAACCGTAAAGTTTCTGTATACCCTGTAGAAGCTTAATAACAACACATATAAGAGGTCACTAGATAGCAATATCTAGTGACCTTTTTTGTGCTGTGAGTAGTTCTTTGCCAAAGTTTGAGGGTAGACATGCACTATGGAATCGGTGATATGTGTATGACCATAGTATATGTAGCTTATCGAATAATGAACAGATGAATATCCGTGTGTTTCTGTTTATGCATAGATAGTATTAGTAATTGCTTTCATCATACAGACTAATTTTGTATACATAGATACTCAAGTGGAGTATAATAAAAGAAAGGCTATATCTAATAAAATCGGTATAGCGCTTATGTTAGGACAAAGCCTAGAAAGATGTAGGCTATCATAGATCTACTAAGTCAGTAGAAAAGGAGTTTACTATGTATGATGTACACTCTTCCAAGGCGGAAGAATTTATTAATCATGAAGAGATTCTAGCCACTTTACAATATGCAGAAGAAAATAAGGAAAACCGTCCTTTATTGGATGCTATATTAGAAAAGGCAAAAACTCGTGTAGGATTAAACCACCGTGAGGCGATGGTACTGTTAGAATGTCCTTTGCCAGAATATAAGGAAAAATTATTTGCTTTAGCAAAAGAGATTAAACAAGCGATTTATGGCAATCGTATTGTATTATTTGCTCCTTTGTATTTATCAAACTATTGCATCAATGGTTGTGTCTACTGCCCATACCATGCAAAAATAAAACCATTACTCGCAAAAATTAAACCAAGATCAAGTCCGTGAAGAAGTGATGGCCTTAGAAGCCATGGGGCATAAACGGATTGTTATTGAATCTGGCGAACATCCATTGGAAAATCCACTGGAATATATTTTGGAATGTATTGATACGATTTACTCCATCAAAAAAGATAATGGAGAAATTCGTCGTGTCAATGTCAATATTGCGGCGTGTGAAGTAGAAGATTATCGAAAATTACATGAGGCAGGTATTGGTACGTACACATTGTTCCAAGAAACATATAATAAAGAAAACTATGAAGCCCTTCATCCAACAGGCCCTAAGAGCGATTATGCATACCATACAACGGCTATGGATCGCGCTATGGAAGCAGGTATTGATGACGTGGGCATTGGCGTCCTTTATGGATTGGAACACTATAAATATGACTTCGTAGGCTTGTTGATGCATGCAGAACATTTAGAAGCGAAGTTTGGGGTAGGTCCGCATACTATCAGTGTGCCTCGAATTTGTCCAGCTGATGATATCGATGTAGATGATTTCAGTAATGCTGTACCAGACGATATTTTTGAAAAAATCGTAGCTTTGATTCGTGTGTCTGCACCGTATGCAGGTATGATTATGTCTACTCGTGAAAGTCAAGCTATGCGTGAACGTGGTTTAGCCTTAGGTATCTCGCAAATTTCTGGAGGGTCTCGTACATCTGTCGGTGGCTATGTAGAAGAAGAACCAGAAGAAGAAAATTCTGCTCAATTTGATACGAGTGACCGCCGTTCCTTGGATGAAATTGTGGAATGGTTATTGCAATTAGGATATGTACCAAGTTTCTGTACGGCTTGCTACCGTGAAGGACGTACAGGTGACCGCTTTATGGCACTGGCTAAGAGTGGACAAATTTCCAACTGCTGTCAACCGAATGCGTTGATGACATTGAAAGAGTATTTACTAGACTATGCAGATGAGGAAACAAAAGCTGTTGGTGCGGCTGTTATCGACGTGCAATTAGACTCCATTAAAAATGATCTAGTGAAAGAAAAATCCAAAGCTTATATTGCGCAAATGGAAGAGGGAGAACGTGACTTCCGATTCTAGTCAAAACTTAGTGCATAGGGTATAATATTTAATATATAGTGTTTATATATTGAAGTTATAAACAGAAGATTGTGGGAGGACAGAATGGAACAAAAAGAGATGGTTGTTGTCGTTGACTTTGGTGGTCAATATAACCAACTGATCGCGCGTCGTGTACGTGAAAATAATGTGTATTGTGAGGTATATCCATACAATAAAGCATTAGAAAAATTAAAGAATTACAGCCAAAAGGTATCATCTTCACAGGTGGTCCTGCTAGCGTATACGAAGACAGTGCTCCCAAAATGGAAGCGGAAGTATTTGAACTTGGCATTCCAGTATTGGGTATGTGCTATGGTATGCAATTTATGGCACATACATTAGGTGGTCATGTAACGTCTGCGGAAACACGTGAATTTGGTAAAACTCCAACTCATGTGGACGTGTCCTCACCATTATTTAAAGGACTTTCAGAAGAAGAAATCGTATGGATGAGCCATGTGGATTATGTGGCAAAAGTGCCAGAAGGTTTCAAAATCGTGGCACATACAAAAGATTGCCCTGTAGCAGCTATGCAAAACGAAGAGCGTCGTTTATATGCTATGCAATACCATGCAGAAGTGTTGCATACAGAACATGGTAAAGAAATGTTGCACAACTTCTTGTATGAAGTATGTGGATGCACAGGCCAATGGACGATGGCAAACTATGCAAAAACTGCTATTGAAGAGATTCGCAATACAGTAGGTGATGGCAAAGTATTATTGGCATTATCTGGTGGTGTGGATAGCTCCGTAGCAGCGGCGTTAATCTCCAAAGCTGTAGGGGACCAATTAACTTGTATCTTCGTTGACCATGGTTTGATGCGTAAAAACGAAGGTGACGAAGTAGAAGCGGCGTTCAAAGATTCTGGTATGCACTTCATTCGTGTGGATGCAGAAGAACGTTTCTTAACAAAATTAGCAGGTCTTGAAGATCCAGAAGCGAAACGTAAAGCTATTGGTGAAGAATTTATCCGTGTCTTCGAAGATGAAGGTCGTAAAATTGGTTCCGTTGATTACTTAGCACAAGGTACGATCTACCCAGATGTAATCGAGTCTGGCACTGGCGAAGCAGAAGTCATTAAATCTCATCACAATGTAGGTGGGTTGCCTGCAGTAGTAGATTTCAAAGGCTTAATCGAACCACTTCGCAACTTGTTCAAAGACGAAGTTCGTCAATTAGGTGCTGAACTTGGTTTGGCAGATTACCTAGTATGGCGTCAACCATTCCCAGGACCAGGTCTTGCGATTCGTGTCATGGGTGAAGTGACAAAAGATAAACTAGATGTATTGCGTGATGCGGATTACATCTTCCGCGATGAAATTGCAAAAGCTGGTTTAGATCGTTCTATTAACCAATACTTTGCGGTGTTAACAAGCACACGCACAGTAGGTGTTATGGGTGACTTCCGTACCTATGATTACACATTGGCATTGCGCGGTGTAACTACAACTGACTTTATGACAGCTGATTGGGCGCGTATCCCTTACGATGTATTGGATACTATCTCCCGCCGCATCGTGAACGAAGTAAATCACATTAACCGTATCGTGTACGATATTACAAGTAAACCACCAGCTACTATTGAGTGGGAATAAAGTAAATAGACTGAAAGCCAGTAGAACTTAGGAACTGCTGGCTTTTTTATTTATAATCTCCTTAAAGTATGTTACAATTAATAGAATACGGAATTCTTTATAAGGAGAGATTCGATGAAATTATTTTCTTCATTAGGAAGAGATTTAGGAATAGATATTGGGACCTTTCATACGCATATTTTTGTGGAAGGTCGAGGGGTGGTTGTATCAGAACCATCCATCGTGGCAACGGATGCAAAGCAAGAGAATATCGTCACCGTTGGGGAAGATGCACAACGCTTGCTCTTGCGTAATCCAGAAACATTAGCGCCTATGAGTCCTCTGAAAGAGGGCTTTATTGTGGATTATCGTATTGTGTTGTCCATGTTAAAGTATTTTATGAACAAAGCTTCCAAGGCGGTTCGTAGATCCCGTGTAGTCATGGCAGTGCCTTGTGGGATTACCGATGTAGAGCGAAGAGCCATGACGGATGCTATTATTCAAGCAGGAGCTCGGGAAGCTCATTTGCTAGAAAGTCCAGTAGCAGCAGCGATTGGTGTAGGGCTTCCTATCTTTGAGGCCCGTGGTAGTATGGCTGTCGATATTGGCGGTAGTACTACGGATGTAGCTATTTTATCCATGGGTGGTAAAGTAGCGAGCCGCACATCACGGATTGGTGGTAATGAATTAAACGAAGCCATTTACCATTATATACGTAATGAGTTTTCTATTATGGTATCCGATGAAACAGTGGAAGACATTAAGCAAACTCTTGGTTGTGCGATCGCTCCATCTATCGAAGGGGAATACACTATCGTAGGTCGTCACTCTGAAACGGGACTCACCAAACGCTGTATGATTCGTAAAAGTGAAGTCTATGAAATTTTGCGACAACCTATTGCAGATATGGTGGCTGTTATACGCAGTATTTTGGAAAAAACACCACCTGAATTAGTGGCAGATATTATGGAAAGTGGCATGCTCCTTACGGGAGGTACGTCCTTACTTGAAGGGTTAGACCGCCACATCCAAGAGGAACTAGGCATTCCTGTACGCATTGCAGATACGCCCGGCGATACGGTGGCACTTGGTTTAGGAAGAGCTGCCGCAGATGTGCAACGTTTAGAACGATTGTTAGTGGCAAGTAAATTACGAAAGGGGCGATCTTAATGCAACAATCTGAACGCAAATGGTTGACTATGATCGTCATTCTTTGTACTGTACTAGGTGTTTTTGGATATGTGTGGAAACAAAGAACACAAGTTCCAGTGGTAACAGTAACTCTAGAAAATTTGATGGCCCCATTTACCTATGGAGCTAGTCGTTTCTTAGAAGGAATACATACGGGGATAGCGATTATTGATGATGGTATTCTACGTGTGAAAGATATGTCTGATATAGAGGAACGCAATGCAGAATTAGAGCAAAAGCAAGTGGCCTATGACGAATTGGTGGCAGAGAATATTCGTTTACGCCAATTGTTACAATTTAAAGGAGAACAACCTCAATTTGCTTTATTAGCAGCCTCTGTAGTGACTCGTGATAGAGGGGCTTGGACGGATACATTCACTATTAGTAGAGGCCGTGCAGATGGGGTAGAGCCAAATATGGCAGTCATTGCTCCCCGCGGGGTCGTAGGCTTTGTGTCAGATGTATATGAACATTCTGCACGGGTACAAAGCATATTAGATCCAAGATCTGCTACTGGTGTTATCGTGCAACGACCAGAATCTAGAATTGCATCTATACTGAAAGGGAATGGGAATCGCCCTATGGAGCCACAAATGGTGAACATTGCCTTAAATGGTGATGTGCTAAAAGGCGATACAATTGTAACTTCAGGGTTTGGAGGTATGTATCCAAAGGGATTATTATTAGGTCATGTGAAAGATATTGTGACTGATGAAGAAGGTTTTGTGAAACATGCAATCATTGAGCCTACGGTAGACTTTCAAAGTTTAGAAGAAGTATTCGTCATTACCAAATCCTTTACAGCGCGACCAGAAACACCAAAATTAGAGCCAAAATTGATTCCTCGCACGCAACGAGATCAAGTAGAAGGTGCTAAAGGGACGGTGCAACAATGAAGCGATTTGCCTGGACATTGATGTTAGTAGGTGTGATTATTATCCAATCTTTAGTCGTACCTAGATGGTTTCCCTACTCTTGGGCACCTCATTTGTTGCTAGATATTGCCTTAGCCGTTACTATACTGAAAGGGCGTTCCTCTGGACTGCTATTAGCAGTTGTAGGGGGTATTGTCCAGGATGTGATGATTGGTAATTATTTTGGATTACATGTGGTATCCTATGCCGCAGTGAGTTATGCCTTAGGGTCTATACATTTGACTATTTATGAAGAACAATGGTATGCCAGTGCTGGGTGGATTGGACTAGGAGCGGCGTTAGTGATGCTAGTGCAAATAGGCTTATTGTGGATTGTGCAGGAGCCTATCATATTGACCACCTATATTTGGAATCATGGCATTCCTTCGATAGGTATTGATGCCTTGGTGGGAATCTTAGTGCACAAACTAGTATGGCGCTGGGAAGAGAAAGATGAATACATGTGGTAGAAAGGAGAGACTATGTTAAAAGCACTATATAAAAAGAAAAAACTACACGCTTTGATGTGTTGTTAACTATAGTCATCCTCGTTTTTGCTGTTTTATTAGGACGTGTATTTTACTTACAAGCTATTGAAGGTGATTATTACCGCGGAAAAGCAGAGGGGAACCGGTTACGTATCTTATCTATGACGGCTACTAGAGGGTTGATGTATGATCGAAATGGTCAAATTATCGTCGGCTCACGACCTGCTTATATGGTATCTATGTTGCCAACTGGAAAACAGGCAGATCCAAAAGTGTTAGAACAATTGGCTGCTTATTTGCAAGTGCCAGTGAAAACCTTAGCAGATAAAATAGAAGCTCATAAAGGTGGCTATGAACCAATTAGATTAGCTAGTGATGTAACCTTAGATAAGGTCACAAAAATTGAAGAACATCGTCACGAATTACCAGGTATTACAGTAGATGTAGAACCACTTCGCTATTACCCTCATGATACAATGGCATCCCAATTATTGGGCTATGTAGGAGAAGTGAGCGAAGAAGAATTGGCAAAAGTAAAGCAAGCAGAATTAGAAGGCACAAATTCTGGAGGCCCTATTGGAGCGGGTACGATTTTAGGAAGATCGGGCCTTGAGAAAATGTATGACTCTGTCTTGCGCGGTGTTGATGGTGGTCGTCAAGTAGAGGTAGATGCCAGCGGACGACCTGTTGAAGAAGTAGGCCGTAAACATACAGTACCAGGGCGAAATATTCATTTGACAATTGACTTGAATTTGCAAAAAGTGGCTGAAAAAGCTGTGTATGATCAATTAGCTGCTCTTAGATCGCAAGGTATTCCTGCAAAGGGTGCTGCCGTTGTGGCCCTAGATCCTAACACAGGAGCTGTATTGGCGATGGTTAGTGCCCCAGGATTTAATCCGAATTGGTTTGCCAAAGGGATTACCACAGAACAATGGAATCAACTCAATACTGATGCGAATCATCCTTTTGAAAATAAAGTAGTTACTGGTGAATATCCACCAGGCTCTCCTTTTAAAATTATTACTGGCGCAGCTGCATTAGAATTGAAAAAAGTAACTCCTAATGAAATGATTTACGATAGTGGTAAACACTGGTTAATTGATAAGCGAAATGCAGAGGGAGAAGCCTTGGGCTGGCTTGACTTTAATAAAGCCTTAGCCAAATCTGATAATGTGTATTTCTATGAAATGGGTAATCGCTTAGGGATAGAAAATATTGATAAATATGCTAAAATCTTTGGATTAGGAGAAAAGACAGGTATTAAGCTCTATGATGAGGGTCGTGGTAACTTAGCTAGTCCAGAATATAAGAGGAAAGTATTTAATCAAGATTGGTATTTAGGGGAAACTTTTGATGCTGCTATAGGTCAATCTTTTACCTTAGTCACGCCTATACAGATGGCAGTGGTTATGTCTGAAATTGCCAATGGAGGGATTCGTTACCAACCGTATGTGGTGAGCCGCATTGATAATGCAGATGGAACGCCAGAAGAAATCTTTGGACCTAAGAAGCTAGGCGTTTTACAAGTGTCTAAAGCAGTTATGGATATTGTTCGTAATGGTCTTAGAGACGTAACGTTGGAAGGTGGTACAGCAGGGGAAATTTTTAAAGGATTATCCCTAGCAGTAGCTGGTAAAACAGGAACTGCAGAGAATGCTACTGGTACTGACCACGGTTGGTTCGTTGCCTATGCCCCTTATGACAAACCCCGTATTGTTGTAGTAGCCCTTGTGGAGCAAGGTGGCTTTGGAGCTAGCTCAGCCGGCTCTATTGTACGCCCTATTTTAGAAGAATATTTTCATATTCCTAAACCGGTTGTTGCACCAGTGAACGGAAAAAAAGGTGATCCTAAAACGGGCACATCTTCTATAAAAGAGCAAAAAGTAGACTAGGAGTATACTATGTGGCAGAGAATTATACGAGAATGGGATTGGATTTTGATGCTGTCTACGATTAGCCTTATCATCATAGGATGCATTGTGATTGGTAGTGCTACGCATGTGAATCGCGAAGGTTTACAACTAACGGGACTGGTATCAAAGCAATTACTATTTTTTGGATTAAATATCATAGCCATTGTAGGTCTACAGTGGCTAGATTATGAGCGTTTGCGTCCCTATGCTAAATGGATTTATGCAGCTACCATCCTCATGTTATTGGCTGTTATGATCGTGGGTACATCAGCACTGGGTGCGCAGCGCTGGATTCAGATTGGTCCGATTACTATCCAACCATCAGAGTTTACAAAACTGATGATGATCATTAGCCTTGCCAATATGTTGGAAAGTCGGGTAGAAAAATTAAATTCCTTTAAAGAACTGTTGCCAGTATTCTTGTTTTTAGGAATTCCGGCACTACTAGTATTTAAGCAACCTGACTTAGGAACATCCTTAGTGTATGTGGCTATTTTGGCAGGCATGCTTTTTGTTAGTGGTATTCGAATGCGATTAGTGCAGATTATGGTAGGTACCATGGTGGCATTAGCTCCGCTAAGTTGGTTTGTTTTACAAGAGTATCAAAAACAACGGATTATGGTATTTTTGAATCCCAATGTAGACCCATTTGGAGCAGGATATCATATTATCCAATCTAAAATTGCAATTGGTTCAGGTTTGCTATTTGGAAAAGGCCTTTTTGAAGGAACCCAAAGTCAACTGAACTTTTTGCCAGAAAACCATACAGATTTTATTTTCTCCGTGGTCGGAGAAGAATTGGGTCTTCTTGGGTGTTGTGTGGTCTTAGGATTATTGTTAGTGGTGGTATATCGTAGTTTTTTAATTGCCAAACGATCAGTAGATCCCTTTGGTATGCTAATTGCTACAGGTATTGGGTCTATGTTTTTGTTTGAAGTCTTAGTCAATGTAGGTATGACGACAGGGATTATGCCAGTAACAGGGATCCCATTGCCTTTCATCAGTTATGGTGTTAGTGCTTTGACCACTAATCTATTGAGTATAGGTTTATTATTGAATATAGTAATGCGTCAGAAAAAACGCATGTTTTAATTGTTAGAAATGAGGCTTATGCCTCTAGTGAGGTTGTATGATTCACTTAGATCCATCATGGTTACAACATGTGGAAAAACCGGCTCGCTATACCGGAGGGGAATGGAATAGCATTGTAAAAGACCACAGTACAGTGGATGTGACAATGGCCTTGGCATTTCCTGATGTATATGAAGTAAGTATGAGCCATTTAGGAATAAAAATTTTATATGGTTTGTTAAATGAACGTCAAGATGTGGTGGCTGAGCGTGTCTTTGCGCCTTGGCATGACATGGAAAAGGAAATGCGAGACCGTAAGATTCCTTTATTTTCTTTGGAAACCAAAACACCAATTCGCGAATTTGATCTATTGGGATTTACATTGCAATATGAAATGAGCTATACCAACATCTTGAATATGCTGGATATGGCAGACATCCCTTTCTATAGCAAAGATCGAGATATGTCTTTCCCATTGCTATTAGCAGGGGGACCTTGTGTATATAATATTGAACCTATTGCAGATTTTTTTGACATCGTGTCTATCGGTGAATCGGAAGAATGGCTTGTGGAATTTGTAGAACTATTTAAATCAGAAAAAGCGAAAGGTTTTCCAGGCGGTAAAGAGGCATTCTTGCGCAAAGCAGCCTTAATTGAAGGGACCTATGTACCTGCTTTATATGAGCCAGAATACACAGAGGACGGTCATTTTAAAGGATTAAAAATTTTGGCAGAGGAAGCGCCGGCAGTTGTAAAAAAACGTATTGTAGAAGATGTGGAACACTCCTATTATCCGACAGCACCTATTGTGCCATATTTAGACGTAGTCCATGATCGGGCTGTATTAGAATTATTCCGTGGTTGTTTGCGAGGCTGTCGTTTCTGCCAAGCTGGTATGTTATATCGTCCTGTTCGTGAAAGAACGCCGGAACGGTTATTACAAATGGCAAAGGATATTATTGCCAATACCGGATATAATGAAATTTCTTTAATGTCTCTAAGTTCTGCAGATTATTCTAAATTGCCAGAATTAGTAGATATGCTGATGGAAGAATTTAAAGATAAACAAGTCAGTGTTAGTTTACCATCTTTGCGTATTGACGCATTTTCTATTGATATTGCAAAAAAAGTGCAGCAAGTGCGTAAAAGTGGCTTAACCTTTGCTCCAGAAGCAGGCTCTCAGCGTATGCGTGATGTGATTAACAAAGGTGTTAGTGAAGAAGATTTGATGGCAGCTTGTGAAAATGCTTTCAAATCTGGTTGGAACACAGTGAAATTATACTTTATGATGGGCTTACCGACGGAAACCGATGAAGACGTAGCAGGCATTGCTGACTTAGCTTATAAAGTATTAGATTTGCACCGAGATATTACAGGCAAACGCAATGGCAAGGTGACAGTGAGTTGTTCTTTCTTCGTACCGAAAACACACTCCCCTTACCAATGGTATGGTCAACAAGATGTAGAGGAGATTCATCGTAAACAGAGATATTTAAAATCTCTTATCAACAATCGGAATATTTCCTATCATTATCATGATGGACATACGGGGTATTTAGAGGCTATCTTTGCTCGTGGAGATAGACGATTAGCGCCATCTGTCATAGAGGCTTGGAAACATGGTTGTAAATTTGATGGCTGGACAGAGTATTTTAAATACGATATCTGGATGCAGGCTTTCAAAGATACGAATATTGATCCAGATTATTATGCTCGCCGTGACCGTAGCTTTGAAGAGGCATTGCCTTGGGAACATATTGATGACACCGTAAGTAAAGCCTTTTTACAACGTGAATGGGAGCGTGCTGTAGATGGTACGTTGACGTGGGATTGCCGTCGTAAGCCATGTAATGGCTGTAATGCTTGCCCAGAGCTAGGCACACCAATTATTGATTATAAGGAGGGTGGACGTGTTGAGAAAGTTACGTTTGGCCTTACATAAGGGAGAAGAACTTCGCTTTTTATCCCATTTAGATTATGCCTCCGCCATAGAGCGTATGATTCGTCGTAGTGGGATTAAAATGGCTTATTCTGAGGGATTTAATCCACATATGAAGATTAGTTTTTCCTCTGCCCTTGCCTTGGGTATTACGGCTAGTGCTGAATATTGTGATATGGATGTGTTAGAAGAAGGGTCATTAGAAGAATTGATGAGCCGACTTTCACAATCAGCGCCAAAAGGCTTAGAAGTCTTGGATGGACGATTCATGCCGGATAAAGTGAAAAAAATGATGGCCATATGCAATTATGCTGTCTATGAGGTGACAGGCCCGGCTGTAGAACGCGCAAATTGGGAACAGTTGCTGGAACCTTTTAATAGTGCAAATGAAGTATTATATGAAAAAGTAACACCGAAGAAAACAAGAATGATTGATGTGAAACATTTCATTAAAGAACCCTTGGTAGCAACGGTAGACGGAGATATGGTAACAATTCGTATGGCTATTGGCGTATATCCAGAAGGGACTATGAAGCCAGGGGATATGTGGAAATTGGGTAAAGAGCAATACGGTTGGCCCATAACAGATAGTTATTCTATTCACCGTGAAGCGATTTTGATTGAAACGGATGGGGCTTGTATTACGCCTCTAGAAGTGGAATAAGGAGAGACTATGAATCGATTATATGCCAATGTGATGAAAGAGGAAACCCGTCTTGCCATTGTGGATGAGACAGGGGATTTACAACAAATTATATATGAACGACCACAGCTATCGAATCGCGTAAATCATATGTATAAAGGGGTAGTGAAAAATGTTCTGCCTGGCATGAGTGCAGCTTTCCTCGACATTGGCATCGGGCAAAATGTGTACCTAAACCTACAAGAACAAGGGAAACAGAAAAAAGTACATGTAGGGGAAGTCTTATTAGTTCAAGTTGTGAAGGACGCCATGCTGGGAAAAAGCGCTCGTGTCACTACTGATGTTAGTTTGGCTGGTCACTATATGGTATTATTGCCACAAGATCAACAGATTCATATTTCTAAAAAGATTACAGACCCAGAGTTGCGTCAGTCTTTGAAAGATATGGCGCAACCTTATTTAGAGCGAGGTGTAGGATTTATTTTGCGCACCGCAGCTATGGGGGCTAGTGAAGAAGAAATTGCTTGTGATATGGCCTATTTACATCAGACTTGGGAACACTTGCAAAAGCGCTACAAGGTAGCACAGAATGGAACGGAAATCTATGGAGATGCCAACCTATGGTATCGTGTCATTCGTGACTACGTAGGACCTACGGTAGGTTCTATTATGGTGGATGATGTAGCTGCTTATGAAGAGTTGCAACAATTATTAGGAGCAGGACGATTTGGTAAGCCTGTAGAAGTCAGTTTTTGGAATCAGAAGGAAGATATTTTTAAAACACATGGTATTGAAGAACAAATTGATGCTCTTTTAAATCATCGCATTGATCTACCCTCTGGTGGATCCTTACAGATTGATCAAACAGAGGCTCTCACTGTGATTGATGTAAACTCTGCTCATTACAGTGGTAAGAATGAACAAGCGGGACAGGTGGCAAAACGAGTGAATCAAGAAGCGGCCCATATGATTGCTAGACAATTGCGATTGCGAAATCTTGGGGGAATCATCATATGCGATTTTATAGATATGCCTAAACAGGATATGGAAGAACTAGTACAGTTGATGAACCACTTAGTGAAAAAGGATCCTATTAAAACCGTGGTATGTGGTATTACTTCTTTAGGTTTGTTGGAGTTGACACGGAAACGGGAGCGCCAAAGTATTCCATCTATCCTCTTTGATACTTGTTCCAGTTGTGGTGGTACTGGACATGTACTAAAAGGAGAAACTGTGTATTTGCAAATCTTACGACGTCTGCGGGAATTGTATCGATTTGGTCGATTAAAAACGGATGTATCCATTGTGGTGCATCCAGATGTGGGGCAATTCTTTACCAAACAAGTATTGGAGTCGTTACGTACAGAGTTGCAAAGAACTATACAGATTGAAAATGATACCACAATGGGATTAGAAGCCTATTCCCTATTAGCCTTAGGTGATGTATAATAATAAAATTAGTACTAAAAACAATTACAGTTCTCTATATGAAATGTAATGTTTTTAAGAAAAAGTGCTTGGGATTGCCAAGCACTTTTGTTGTTATTTGCAGGAGGGACTTGTGTCATACCTTGAAATATTAATTTTATCGGTAGGTCTTGCCATGGATGCCTTTGCGGTTTCTATTTGTAAATCATCGCAGATGAAAGCAGATCCAAAGATGAAAAAAATCACTTTGGCATTCTTGTTTGGTGCATTTCAGTGCTTAATGCCGATCATAGGGGCAGCTGTAGGAGCTCAATTTTCGCAGAATTTTGATGAGTGGGACTATTGGGTTATTTTTATTACTTTAGGCTATTTGGGTATTAATATGATTCGTGCCTCTCTTAGCGATGAGGAAGAGGATACATCTTCCGTGGATTGGAAAGAGATGTTAGCGTTGTCCATTGCCACTAGCATCGATGCTTTAGCTGTAGGGGTTACCATTGCACTATTGCATGTGGATATATATTTTACATCGCTCACCATAGGGGTGATTACCTTCTTGGTATGTCTCGTGGGCATATTTAGTGGATATCATATGATGAAAGGATTTCGTGAAAGAGCCGAAATGGCAGGGGGAGTTATATTGATTCTGATTGGAGTCAAAATATTGCTGCAGCATTTGGGGTACTTGCCTCGCTAAATCGTCTCTTGTGTTGCTATTCTGTCCGTGGCTCTTTATTGTTAGTGTAAGGGAAAATCGCCGCACATTCCTCCACAAACTGATACAGTGGTTAGGTTTGTTCCGGAACATGCGGCGCTTTTCTAGCGTTTGTGCTATTTAGGTAATTACAGTGCCACGGAACGTTCTACGCGACATGGCGTTCCTCACGGGATGGGGGTACACCGTGCTCTTCTTGCATTTTTGTGATTTAGGTGTAAAAAATGCCACAAGGCTACTACACCTAATGGCATTCCTCCACAAACTGATACAGTGGTTAGGTTTGCTCTGGAACATGCGGCGCTTTTCTAGTGTTTGTGCTATTTAGGTAATTACAGTGCCACGGGACGTTCTACGCGACATGGTGTTGCTCACGGGGGAGAAAAAAGTGCTTGACGGAATATATTTAGTAGTTTATAATAGTTAAGTATTCACTTGGAGAGGTGTCCGAGCGGCTTAAGGAGCATGATTGGAAATCATGTGTGCGGTGATACCGTACCGAGGGTTCAAATCCCTCTCTCTCCGCCAAGGTTTAAAAGCGTTTATGCACTGCATAGACGCTTTTATTGTTATATCATTGTATTTTGTGGCAAGATACTATATAACTCTGGAATAGAGTGTAAAATTCCTCATCATGAGGGTAATAAAAAAGGGCGGATACAACCGTCCTTTTCGCTTTATAAAATGTCTAGTATCTTGCTCAAAAGAATGGTACAATAATTCCGTATGAGGAGGCTTTGTATGGATTTTTTATGGTTATTATTTGACATTATTGGAACAATTGCCTTTGCGATTTCTGGCGCACTTTTGGGGATTCAACGGCGTATGGATATTTTTGGTATACTGATTTTGGCGCTGGTAACTGCTATTGGCGGTGGGATTGTACGAGATGTTATGGTAGGACGCATACCGCCCACATCTTTGCAAACGGGCTTATATATTTCTATCACGTTAATTACGGTTGGGATCATGTTTATCATGTATCGTTATGGCTGGAATCGTTATATTGAAGGTAAAGGTGCGACGAAAGTGTATCTGATAGCAGATGCCTTAGGTTTGGCTTCGTTTACAGTGACAGGAGCGACTATTGGGATAGCTACAGATCCAACTAACTTGGTGCTCACCGTTGTGTTAGGTGGAATTACAGCTGTGGGTGGCGGTATTATCCGAGATATTTTAGCACATCGCACGCCGAGTGTGTTGAAAGAAGAAGTGTATGCCTTGCCAGCTTTATTAGGTGGGATTGCCTACTTCGTAGTGTATGCTATAGGACATCAAATAGTGGCATCCTATGTGACATTCCTTATCGTTTTTATCATTCGCATGATAGCCATTGAGTATCATTGGAATCTGCCGCGTATTGATCGGATTCATCGATAATTTACATATGACTAATCAAGATAATAAGCAAAGAATACTATAAAATAGGAGATATATAAAACATGAGAAAACAACAATGGCGACATAAGTTTGCGATTATGGCTACAGCGGTGGCAACTGCGGTATTGAGCCATGCGATCACTGCAGAGGCTACGACAGTACTCTATGTACCACAAGATGACCGCCCAGTGAGTTTGGCTTATACGGTGGCTACGGCTCAAGATGCAGGATATACGGTGTTAACACCACCTCAATATTACATTTCAGGTCGTAACTTTCAAGGAAATGCAGAAGCGATTTGGAAATGGGTTGATGAGAATATTAGTAAAGCAGATGTGCTTGTGTTAAGTACAGACTCCTTAATCTATGGAGGCCTTGTAGATTCTAGAAAACACAATTTAGATTTACATACTTTGGAATATCGAGTACATCATATTGAAGATTTGCACAAAAAATATCCTAATATACCAATGTATGCATTTGGTACGGTGATGCGCTCTCCTCGTGCTAGTGGTGGCGGTGTGGAGCCAGCCTATTATGATCAATATGGTCCGACTATTTTCCGTATTGCTGCTTTACAAGATAAATTGGACAGTCAAAAATTGACGGCAGATGAACAAAAAGAGTTGTTCATGTTGCAAGCTACGGTGCCAGTGGAATTTTTACAGGACTGGTTCCATCGTCGTCAAAAAAATATGGAAATTAATCGTCAATTAATTGATATCACTAAAAAAGGTGTATTTAAATATTTTGCATTAGGTCATGACGATACTAGTAGTTTATCTCAATCGGCTATGGAAGGTCGTTATTTACAAAAATATAGTAAAGGACTTTCCCCTACGCAATATGGTAGTTTCCCAGGAGCAGATCAATTAGGATTGTTATTGATTGCTCGTGACCATGTGGATCGCAATCACTTGACGCCGACATTTGAGGTTATTTATCCATTAGGTGGTGGTGGTGAGACAGTACCGCATTATGAGGACCAAAAAGTAGAAAAAACAATTGCTGAACATGTAGTGGCCGTAGGTGGCACGATGAAAACTAAAGGAAAACCATCTGTGTTACTAGCGGTAAATACGCCATTAGGTACAGTGACAGGTGAGTCAGAAGCTTTTGAAAACTTCCCTATGATTTCTAGAAGTACCAATGAATTTTTAGACCATATTCAAGCAGCTATGAATCAAGGAGTACCTGTTAGTATTGCAGATATTGCCTATTCCAATGGATCGGATAATACATTGGTCTATGGATTGTATCAACGGGATTTACTGTATAAAGTTAGTGCTTATAATGGATGGAATACGGCAAGTAATACTATTGGCTATGCCATAGCACAGGGTATTTTAGGAGTGCATATGGATGATCAAAGTCATCGAAATATGTTGACACAACAATATTTGGATAATTGGGCATACCAAGCAAATATTCGTAAAGATGTGTATCGTATGCAAGATTCCATTCGTACAGATAATGTGAAATATACAGGAACCTTAAATGAAACTTTGGAAAGTTATATGGGTGAGCGAGTGCAAGACTTTGCGGCGACTTATTTAAAATTGGATCCACGCACTGTATCCGCTCGATTCCCATGGGGACGATTGTTCGAAACAGATATTACCGTGTATCGTGAACCTGTAGCTCCGTTACAAAAAGAGTTGCGTTTACGCCGTGAAGCAGAAGCAAGAGCTAAAGCAGAAGCTGAGGCAAAAGCAAAAGCGGAAGCAGAGGCGAGAGCTAATAAAGCAAAAGCAGACGCAGCAGCTGCAAAAGCAAAACAAAAGGCTCAATAAGGTAATACAATACAAGGAGAGAGGGGCGTAGCCCCTCTTTTTTGGAGGAATTATGAGAAAACCAGCTATACCGGCCATTACCTATATGCGGGGACTATGTATGTTAGGTGTGATCGGTATCCATGTAGGGTCCTATGCATTAGCGAACCCTACGATTAATATACATCTATTAGGACTGTTAGAAATTGTGTCTCGCTTTACAGTGCCTGCCTTTTTCTTCTTGTCTGCCTTCGGGTTGTTCTATCATACATCGGTGGAGGATGATTTTTCTTATTCTGACTTTTTGCGCCGTCGCACGCAGGTGGTGCTCTATCCCTATATTGTGTGGACTATCCTATATACGGCCTACAATGCGGTATTAGCTCATAACGCATGGGGACTGATGCCACATGTGTTAGGGTTGACTCTACTTTTTGGAAATGGCATGTATCATCTGTACTTTCTAGTTATACTTCTTTGGTTTTACACTTTGATGCCACTTTGGCGATGGGCCCTGCGGTCTATACTGAAAGCCCCCATAGTGCTGATGACTATATTGTTTTTTGTGCAAATGGCAGTGAATTATTGGTCCTCTTATATGGCAGGTTCTGTACAATTTTCGCAAGAATGGTTGCAGTACATCTTTAGCATGCGCCTCAATTATTTTGTAGGATTTTATATATGGATTTTCCTACTAGGCGGGCTCCTTGCAGAACGATTTGATGCGATGCTAGAATGGATTGATGCCCATGGTTTCGGTATCACAGTGGGATTTATCCTGTCCTTAGTGGCTATGTTAGGCTCCTATTACTATGTAATGGCAGAGTGGGGATATACTCGATTAGAGGCCATTTACACAGTGCATCAGCTAAGTCCACAAGGATTGGTGTATACAGGTATGGGTTGTATCTTTTTTGTGTGGGCGTTCACCGTGTCATCTATGAGTGACATAGTGGAAACCTTTTGGACAGAATTGGGAAATGCGTCCTATGGTATTTATTTGGTGCATCCATTTATGTTGATTCTGTTAGATAAAGTTTTGCAAATTGGCGGATTAGGATATACAACAACGATAGTCGTGCTTATGTATGTGAGCGCAGTCATCTTGTCTTTTGGAGTGACAAAAGGATTAGAAACATTGCCGAAACAAGTACGGGCTTATGTGTTAGGCAAGTAAGTCATTTCTTGTAACACTATGCAGCCTGTGGCGTTTGTAACTTAATAAGCAAAGGGAAGAGCACGGCATACCTCTCTCAAACGGTATTTCATAATGTTTGTTCGAGGCACGCCGTGCTCTTCTTGTGTTTGTGTGATTTAGGTAATAAGGAATGCCACAAGGCTGCTACTTGTAACTGCGTTCCTCAGGGGATGGGAAGAGCGCGGCATATTCCTCCACAAACTGATACAGTGGTTAGGTTTGCTCCGGAACATGTCGTGCTCTTCTTGTGTTTGTGTGATTTAGGTAATAAGGAACGCCACAAGGCTGCTACTCGTAAACGCGTTCCTCAGGTGGAGGGACGTTATTTGCAAACTTGCGCGTTGCTTAGTTTGCGTTAGTGGTAGATTGTTTGCTTCTACAGGAGATTTGATGTAAAAGGTGTAGAATTTTATAGTTGTCTGTACTATAATGAAGATAATACTTGATTCGTATGTATACTATGAGGTGTTACTATGAAAGAATTAACATATTTTAATGGCGAGATGGTAGAGTCTGGCGCCAAGGTGGTTAGTCTTGATGATAGAGGATATTGTTTTGGTGATGGTGTATACGAGGTAGTGCGGGTGTATAATGGTCGCGCTTTTGCCTTTTCCTATCATCAAGATCGCTTGTATCGTTCTATGCGTGAAATGGACATTCCTGTGCGCATGCCTCCTGATGAGTTGCAAGAGTTGCATGAAATCATGATTGAACAAAGTGAAATTACTGATGGATATATTTACTTACAGATTACTCGTGGGGTAACACCACGTCATCATGCGTTTGAGCGTTCTAAATTAGAACCGCAAATGTATATGTTTATTAAACCGATTACAACGGATTTAGGGGCCTTGCAAGAAGGTGTAAAAGCCATTACCTTGCCTGATGAACGGTGGGCTCGTGTAGACATCAAAACACTAAACTTAATTCCTAATATTTTGGCACAAACAAAAGCCGAGAAAAAAGGTGCTTATACAGCTATTTTAGTGCGTGATGGCATTGTTACAGAAGGGGCTACATCTAATGTATTTGTGATGAAAGATGGTGTGTGTTATACGCATCCAGCCAACCATCATATTTTAAAGGGTATCACCCGTCAGTTAGTGGTAACTCGTGTAGCACCAACAGCAGGGATTACGATTATTGAGCGTGAATTTGATGAAGCTTTCCTAAAAGATGCAGACGAAATCTTCTTCACCGATACCATTGGTGGCATTATTCCGATTACCACCTTGAATCGTGAACCTGTAGGTGATGGTAAACCAGGTAAAGCTGCAAAAGTATTAGCTGAACAATTACAACATTTAATGGAAGAAGGGTTAGCATAATGTCAGTCAAAACGATAACAGGAAGTGCCTTGCTCTTAGCTATTGCTTTGCTAAGCCAAGGATTTCTTCGCATGATTATTCCTATGCACGGTTTAGTGCAATTTTTAGTAGGCTCCATCGTAGGTGCTTGTACGGCATTGGCTACCTGGCGCTATGGTTTGTGGAGTGGATTCGTTGTAGCTTGTGTAACGCCTCTCATGGCATTTTTACAAGGTATGTTGACCATACCTTTATTTGTACCTGTGGTGGCTATTGGTAGCATGGCATATGCAATTACTGTAAAGGTATTAGGAACAAAACGTGTATGGATGACAGCAATTACAGGGGCCATTGTAAAGAGTGTAGTTCTTTATGGACTATTCTTGGCTTTATTCCAGTTGATGCCGGGCATTCCTGAAGCGATGCAAAAAGGCATCTTGTTCAGCATGGGCTGGCCACAGCTGATTACTGGTAGTTGCGGTATTTTCTTAGCTGCATTTATCGCAAAACGTGGTGGTATTAAGCTACAGAAACAAGACTAGCTAGTATGTGAATTGTATGTAAGGGAGTGTATTTTATCATTATATAATAAGTATATAGTGAGTTAACATAGGGGCCCCTACCTAGGCGGGAGCACGTTTGTTATAAAGAGTAAGCACCTCTAAATATGGAGTTATAGATTTAAGTTATAAAAGACGATAGGCAAGTAGTATAGTGGGAATTATTGACAGTCTGTCTACTCACATTGTACAATTTATGCATACCCAAGAGCTCTTAGGTAACTGAGGGCTCTTTTTTATTTAGTTTGAAAAGGAGAGGATTTCATGATAGAACTTAAACAGATTCGAAAAGTCTATGAAGGTGCTGTCCGCGTGGAAGCCTTGAAAGAAATTAATGTAACTATAGAAGAAGGCGAAATTTTTGGCGTTATTGGTCAATCTGGGGCCGGTAAATCTACCTTGATTCGTTGTATCAATATGTTGGAACGTCCTACATCTGGATCCGTTATTGTGGACGGTGTAGATTTAACGAAGTTGAACACAGTAGAATTACGTGAAGAACGTAAACACATTGGTATGATTTTCCAACACTTTAATTTACTTTCATCCCGCACAGTGTACGACAATGTAGCATTTCCATTGGAATTGCAAGGATTATCAAAAGAAGAAATTAGAGAACGTATTTTACCAATTCTAGACATCGTGAAACTGTCGGATCGTTTAGACAACTATCCGTCTCAATTATCCGGTGGTCAAAAACAACGTGTTGGTATTGCCCGTGCCTTAGCCAGCAATCCAAAAGTGTTATTATGCGATGAAGCTACGTCAGCTCTTGACCCACAAACAACAAAATCTATTTTAGCCTTGTTGAAAGACATCAATCGTCGATTAAACTTGACCATTGTCTTGATTACTCATGAAATGAATGTTATCAAAGAGATTTGTGATCGTGTAGCTGTTATTGAAGGTGGTACGATTATTGAAGAAGGTCCTGTAGTGGATGTATTTACAGAACCAAAACAAGCTACAACGAAAGAATTTGTGTCTGCCATCATCCGTCATGACTTGCCAGAAGATGCCATTGCTCATTTAACATTGAATGAAACTTGGGTAGAAGGGGCTAATCCGATTGTACGATTGACTTTCAAAGGCAATGTAACAGATGAACCTGTAGTGGCAAGCATTATCCGTAAATTTGATACAGATGTAAGTATCTTGTTTGGTGGTGTAGATTATATTCAAGATATGAGCTTTGGTCATTTGATTGTAGAATTAAAAGGGGAGCGCGCTAAATCAGAAGCGGCTATCGACTACTTACATAATTTACCAATTGGAAGCGAGGTGATCGGTTATGTCACAGCAAATCATTAATTTATTGCTACAAGGTTTCTTAGAAACTGTACAAATGACGGTGATTTCCACTGTAGTAGCCGTTCTATTAGGTGTTCCATTGGGCGTAATTTTAGTCATCACCAGCCGTGGTCATATCATGCAAAATGAATCGGTGAATAAAGTGCTAGGTGCTATCGTAAATGCCACACGTTCCATTCCGTTCATCATTTTAATGGTAGCCATCATTCCATTTACTCGATTAGTAGCAGGTACATCTATTGGTACGACTGCAGCTTGCGTGCCATTGACATTGGCGGCCATTCCATTCTTGGCTCGTTTGGTAGAAACAGCGATCAAAGAAGTGAATGGAGGTGTTATCGAGGCAGCTCAATCCATGGGGGCTACACCATTGCAGATTATTTGGAAAGTGTTGTTGCCAGAAGCGTTACCAACATTAATCGATAATATTACAGTCTTAATCGTTAACTTAATTAGCTATTCTGCTATGGCAGGTGCTATCGGTGGTGGCGGTCTTGGGGATATTGCGATTCGCTATGGATACCAACGTTTCCAAGGAGATGTGATGTTAGCCACTATCATCATCTTAATTGTATTAGTACAAGTCATCCAAAGTGTAGGTGACTATTTATCCCGTAAAGTAAATAAAAATAAAGGAGATACTATGAAGCGTATTTTAGTCGGCTTATTAGCCATTGCATCTTTAGTGTTACTATTAGCAGGATGCGGTAAAGAAGAAGCAAAACCAGCAGCAGATGCACCAATCAAAGTAGGTGTAACAGCAGGTCCTCATGCAAAAGTTATGGAATTTGTAAAAGGTGAAGCAGCAAAACAAGGATTGAATATCGAAATCGTTGAGTTCAGCGATTATATTCAACCGAATATTGCCTTAGATCAAAAAGAATTGAATGTGAACTCTTTCCAACATCAACCATTCTTGGATAACACAGTAAAAGATAAAGGTTTGAAAATTCAATCTATCGGCAAAACAATCTTATTACCAATGGCGATTTACTCTAACAAATATAAAGATTTGAAAGATGTACCAAATGGCGCTACTGTAGCGATTCCTAACGATCCTACCAATGGTGGTCGTGCCTTGTTATTATTACAACAAGCAGGTTTGATTACATTAAAAGACGGTGGTACTGTAAAATCTTCCGTAGCAGATATTACAAGCAATCCTAAAAACATTGATATTCGTGAATTAGAAGCGGCACAAATTGCTCGGTCCCTAAATGATGTTGATGTAGCAGCAGTGAATACAAACTATGCAATTCCAGCAGGTTTGAACCCACAAAAAGATGCTGTTGTAGTGGAAAGCACAGATTCTCCATATGCTAATGTAATTGCTGTTCGCACAGAAGATGTAAATAATGAAACATATAAAAAATTATTGTCCATTTACCAATCTGAACCAGTACGTAAATTCATTCAAGAAGAATTCAAAGGATCTATTATCCCAGCGTTCTAAGTGAAAAGAATCAGCAAACAATTATACAACAGAGGTTAGTTGATATACGAGTATCAACTAACCTCTGTTTTTTTGTACAAGAACAATGAATTAATGATATATGTATGATATTTCCTATGGTATAATGGTAGTGAAGTAAAGTACATTCTGAATAGAATTATGAAGGAGTAGAAGGTTGAATCAAAAACTTAAGAATCCAATACATGACCAGTTATTTCGGGCCGTCTTGTCGTTGGAAACACTAGAAGAATGTTATGAATTTTTTGAAGATATTTGTACCATTGGAGAATTAAAATCTATCTCTCAACGCTTAGAAGTGGCACGATTGTTGAAAGCAGGTACAGGGTATGAGCAAATTGTAGAATTAACAGGAGCTAGTACGGCGACCATAAGCCGTGTGAAACGGTGCTTAAATTATGGTGCTGATGGATATAATAAAATTTTGCCTCGTATTGAGGACTAGAAGAGACAATAAGACATCAAAGTGATGTATATAAGAGAGGAGGGCTCACACTATGGAAGGTGATTTACTCATAGGTATTATACTATTTTTTGCAGGAGCCCTAGCGGGGTTTATTGATTCTATTGTAGGTGGAGGTGGGTTGATTTCGTTACCCGCTTTGATGTTGACGAATATGCCGGTGGCCATGTGCTTAGGGACCAATAAATTATCTAGTGTCTTTGGATCTGGCACAGCAATGATTAACTTCGCCAGAAACAAATTGGTAGATTGGACATTCGTGAAATGGATCATGCCATTCACTCTGCTTATCTCCATGGTAGGCGCCTATATAGCAGTCTATGTGCCAGGCACATTTTTAAAACCCCTTATTATTGTATTATTGTTGGCAGTATTCATTGTGGTGCTTACCAAAAAAGATTGGGGTACCATAGCACAAGTGGAACGTAAATCAGGATGGAAATTACTTGCTTATGTAGCAGCGGCCATTGTTATCGGCTTATATGATGGATTTCTTGGACCTGGCACAGGGGTGTTTTTAATATTCTATTTCTTGTTTATGGGTTATGATTTCTTAGGCGCATCAGGAAATGCCAAAGTACTAAATACAGTGAGTAACTTTGGGTCCTTGATGGTGTTCATCTATATGGATCAAGTGAACTATGGCTATGGTTTAGCAGTTGCAGCGGGACAAATTATTGGCGCTACTGCGGGATCAAAGTTAGCCATGGTGAAAGGCGCAGGACTAGTGAGATTTTTGTTTATCGCTATGTCTCTGACAATGTTAATGAAATTGTCCTATGACTATTTACTTTCACAGGGGATTATATAGTAGGAGTAACTATGCAAAAATTTAGTGATAATCAAGTAGCATTAATTAGCGGCGGCACATCGGGCATAGGCTTTGCTACGGCAGAATTGTTGTTAAAGCAAGGCTGGTGTGTGGTGATTAACGGCCGCAATGAATGGGATGGACAAGAAGCGGTGGTAAAATTGCGCCGTATTTCCTCGAAAGTACGATTTGTGCAAGGAGATGTAAGTAAGGTTATGAATTGCCGTCGTATTGTGGAAGATACGATTCGTTTGTTTGGCAATTTAAATGCCTTAGTAACGGCAGCTGGGTATTATGAAGAACGACTATTGGAAGATGTGGATGAGCAAAACTTTGATGAGATGTTTGGAACGAATGTAAAAGGTACTGTCTTTTTATGCCAAGCCGCAGCACCGTACTTGAAACAAGTGCATGGTAGTATTGTGACCATATCAAGTGATGCAGGACTACAAGGTAATGTGGCGTGCACTGTGTACGGAGCATCCAAAGGGGCTGTAGTGAGTTTTACGAAATCTCTGTCCTTAGAAATGGCGCCTCATCGTGTTCGCGTTAATTGTGTATGTCCTGGTGATGTAGACACTTCATTAGTGGCAAAACAACTAGCCAATGAACCATCGGGGGATATTGTGAAAGCTAAGGAAGAAATGGCTTTACACTATCCATTAGGACGGATTGCTCAACCGCGAGAAGTAGGCGAAGTCATTGCTTTTCTTATCAGTGAGAAAGCATCTTTCGTGACGGGTGCAGCTTGGACTGTAGACGGTGGACTAACAAGTTGGTAATTCATTGAGAAATTTGATACAATAAGGGTAATAAGTACATTTACACTTAATGTTTTGTGGTCAGTATAGGAGACAAATATGGAGCAGTTGGAATACAATAATGCAACACTTCCTCAAGCAACGAATGTACAAGAAGAAGTAGAAATGATTTGCCGTTGGGCAGCAGCTCGTGCAGCTGGTATCGCGGCATTACCAAAATTTAATTATGTAGGTTTATTGGCTAATGATGTGTACATGGTATCACGCATTGCTCAAGTATATGGCGTATGCCCTGCTAAAGAAGGGGTGACTGGATTTTTAGTAGGTCTTGGTGGTAGTGCTGTAGCAGCGTTAGTATGTACAGTCGTGCCAACAGTGATTCTTCGCGTTCCGGTGGCAGCGGCTATTACCTATGGTGTTGGTAAAATGGCTGCCAAATGGATTGAAGATGGTATGCCAACATGTCCGAACTATGAAGAATATCGTCAACGTTTAGTAGATATTTATGAACATAATAAAGAAACAGTCATCACATTGGCGAATACACCACTTCGGGATAAGCCGTTGGGTAATGAAACTGTAGATTTCTTAGATGATGTACAGGTGTCTGGTAATGATTACTTAGCAAGTGCCAAAGGCTTTGCAGGTTCTTTTGTTGGATCTGATTTGTTGGCTAATGTAAGTGCTGTAAAAGATCTAGCAGTAGGAGCCGCATCCATCTTGGCAGCTACGGTGAAAGACACATTAGAGAAAAGTGGTAATGAAGAATTACTAGATAATGCTCGTCATGCTGCAAAAGGCGTAGGCTCTTTGCTTAAAATTTTGGCAACTGAAGCATTATCTTTAACTGGTGCTGTAGCAGGTACATCAGCATCTAAAGCAAGCGTATATACAAAAGCAGCTTATGAAAAAGCAGATACGGTGCGACAAACATTAAATGATTCCTTACAAACTAAAGTAGAACCAGTGGTGGAAAAAGCCACAGCTGTTATGCAAGATGTAAAAGAAGTGGTAGAACCAAAATTACAACAAGTAAAAGAAAAGGTAGAACCAAAACTTCAACAGGTAAAAGAGGTGGTAGAGCCGACATTACAGCAAGTAGAAGAAAAAGCTTCTGAATTGACAGCCAAAGCGATTGATCACGCACAAGAAGCGGTGCAAGACATTCGTGAAAAAGCGGAAGTTGTGAAGGAAACAGCAGTGGAATTGGCAGAACAAACAAAAGAAAAAGCCATTGACTTAGCAGAACAAGCAAAAGACAAGTTCAAACAATAATCAGAGAGGTTATAACTATGAATATCTTACAAATCCTTAAGTATGGAAAAACCTTTACATCTGATGCCTTTATGTCTACTGTGAATCGCATGGGTCGTAATATTATGTTTGCACGAAAAGCTGTTATGTTATATTATTGTTTACGTGATACAGATACACCAGCATTTGTAAAGGCCGTTATTGCAGGCGCTTTAGGATACTTGATATTGCCTATTGATTTTATCCCAGATAGCGTACCAGGTCTTGGCTGGGTGGATGATGTGGCAGTATTAGCAATTGCTATGAAAGTAGCGAATCGCTATATTAAGGCTTCCCATAAGGAAAAAGCACAAAAATTTGTGCCTATCGGATCAATTGATTAATCAGTAAAGGGGCTCTTTGGAGCCTCTTATTGCATAGGAAAGGTAGTGTACGATGATTTCTACATCTTTACGTGTCCGATTTTATGAAACAGATATGATGGAGATTGCCCATCATACGAATCATTTACGGTGGTTTGAAATGGGGAGAATTGAATATTTCCGCCGCTGTGGTATTAGTCTATGGGACATGATGCAAGAGGGCATCGTCTTTCCTATTACAAAAGTGAGCTGTGAGTATAAGGAAGTGGCACGCTTTGATGATGTATTGCGGGTGGAATTAACAATAGCCTCTTTGTCGAGGGCTCAATGTACTTTCACATATCGGATTATCCGTGACAGTGATAATGCATTGATCTGTACAGGGGAAACACAAAATGTGTTTACTGCTAAAGAAACAGGTAAAATTATTCGCTTGCCAGATATATTTTTTAAACCCATGAAAGCCGTAGCAGAGGAGGAGTAGGGAATGACGCCCATACAGAAGGAATTACCTATTGGAGTATTCGACTCTGGAATCGGTGGATTGTCTGTATTATCTGTGCTAGCACAAGAATTTCCGGAAGAAGATTTTATTTATGTTGGAGATAGTGCAAACAATCCAGTAGGCAATAGGCCGATTGAGGAAATTGAAGGCATTGCTACGAAAATTGCAGAGTTTTTAGTGGCCCAACCAGTGAAACTAATAGTCATCGCTTGCAATACATTTTCTGTGGTAGCCTTGGACAAACTATCCAAACAATTTGATGTACCTATTGTGGGGATGGCACAGGGGATTCATGATGCTCTGCGTATCAAAGTCAAACAGAAACGTAAAGGACCTTTAGGCATTATGGCTACCGTCGCGACTATTAATAGTCATAAACATATGGATGCAGTTCATACCTTGAAGCCTCATGTAAAAGTAGTAGAACAAGGCTGTAAAGATTTGGCGGCCTGTATTGAAGAAGGTCATTTAGATGATGCAGTTTTACGACATTGTGCAAAAGAATATGTACAGCCTTTGGTAGAGGCAAATGTGGAAGTGGCCATTTTAGGATGTACCCACTATCCTTTAGTAGAACCCATATTGCGTGAGTTGGCTAAAGAACAAATTTGCTTTGTAGACCCTGCGTGGGAAACATCTGATGCTGTAGGAGCTATTTTGTACGGAGAAGATTTGGAGCAGACATCAGGTAGGAAAGGCTCTATACAAGTTTGTGTTACTAGCCATGCGGATCGAGTAACGTCTATCGTACAAGATATTTTCAAGGATACTAGCTTAGAAGCTAAGCTCATTACTCTATAGGAGGAATTATGTATATTTACACATTAATAGATACCCTAGTGTGGATAGCCTGTATCATTGCTATCATTTATATTGCCTACCGCATATTTGCATGGCGCCAAGGCAATGAAGACATTGTGATCATGGTGAAACGTCGCACTCCATTTGTGGTAGAAGATATTAGTTTTGATCAAGTAGTGTTATCTACGGATATTCCATTTGTGAACAGAGGCAAACAATACGGAACCATCATGGATATGTTTCCTCGTCATTTATTACCACAAGAACAATTTGACAATGTGCGAATTCAATCGTGGTTAACCGATGCAAAGGCAGAACGTCATGATGGCTATTGGGAAGCGTTAGTGTATAAGCAACGACAAGGCAGTACTATTCGTTTGCGTCTAGTGATGACGGCTAATAGTGGTAACATTCGTAAAGACTTAGTGGGATTCCCGGACATGCCTATCGATATCTACCATCAAGTAGTAGGCCGTGAGGCATACCGTATTTCAAAAACTAGAATTACTCTAACTGCAGAAGAGTTAGAAGTAGCAATGCGTAAATAGGAGGTACATCATGGCTGAATTAGAACTTTTACCAATCCCTACGCGCATTTTAACGAACAAAGATGATATCGTTGAGGCTATCGTAGAATTTGCAGGCCCTTATATTGGACCAGAAGATATTGTGTGCGTAGCAGAATCCGTCGTGGCTATCACGCAAGGGGAGTTTACACGACCAGAAGATTTAAAAGTATCTTGGCAAGCTAAATTTTTAAATCGCTTTATCCATCCTGATGGTTCTATGGCATCTGTGTATGGTATGCAAGCAGCTATGGATAAAGAAGGGGAATGGAAAATGATGTTTGCCTTCCTTTGTGGAGCCGTAGCTAAAGTGTTTAAAAAATCTGGCGTCTTCTATCAAATGGCACGGACCGCATCTTTAACAGATGATGTGACAGGTACCATGCCTCCGTTTGATAAATGCATTGTATATGGACCAAAACAACCACATGCAGTAGCGGATGCCATTATGAAAGCAACAGGTGCTTATGGGGCTTGTGTAGCGGACGTGAATGATTTAAAACGAGCTGCTATCTTAGGCCATAGCCGTGGATTAAAACCACAACAAATTGCGCAAATTTTGATCGATAATCCATTTGGCAATGATAGCCAAATGACACCTATCGTTGTGATTAAAAATTATGCCTCTGTGTCTGCACGGAGACGATAAAAATTGTTGATACTTCGGCTTGCAAATTGAGTCGTATCAGCGTATACTGAAAGAGAACTTTGGGGAGCCTACTGGCTGAGAGTAAACGAAAGTTTTGACCCATAACCTGATTTGGATAATGCCAACGTAGGATAAGTTTGATTCGTCATACTGAGGACATCCAACAGGATGTCCTTTTTTGTGCCTTTTATAGGATGGTGTATCGTATAGGGGTACAGAATAAAGGTACATCTAAGTGGATGTACAAGTGAAATAGAATAGTGAGACGATAGAGTGCTATAGCATGAAGGGGCATACCACCGCGGGTATGGTTTTTCGTGCTGTTTTTTTATACTAGTATGTGGTGAAGGAGCCATGACGGATAATTGGTATGATACTAGTTTGAAATAGGTATATAGCAAACGCTATAGTTAGGAGGATATGATGAAAGTAAATGGAGCAACTTATCATTATGAGGGGCAAACAGTGCAAGAAGTACTGGCAGCCCTAGCGTTTCGAATGGATCGCATCGTAGTGGAATATAATGGGAAGATTCTTTCTAAAGCAGACTGGGAATCGACTCGTGTGAGTCCTGCAGACACAATGGAAGTAGTAACCTTTGTAGGAGGTGGCTAAATGGTATCTTTACAAGATAAAAAAGTTCTGCTCATCGGTGTAGGCGGTGTTGGTTCTCATGTGGCAGTGGCATTGTGCCGTGCTGGAATTGGTCAGTTAGAAATTGTAGACTTCGACGTTGTGGATGAAAGCAATTTAGGCCGTCAATATTATGAGGTGAATGATGTAGGAGTTTTAAAAGTGGAGGCTATGAAAGGCCATCTCAATCGGATGAATCCAAACTGTGAGGTCATCGTCCATAATGAATGCCTCACACCAGAAAGATTATCTGAATTAATCGATGGCTATGACATGGTCGTAGAAGCAGTGGACAAGGCTGTCACAAAAGCATGGATGACAGAAGTGATTCTAACTCATCCTACAGAACCCTTATTAGTAGGCTGTTCAGGTATGGCAGGTTGGGGGGATAGTAATGGTATCCGCCGTGAACGGAGACACCATCGTTGGTATCTATGTGGCGATGGAGTGAGTGATATCGATTCTATCGGAAAAATTACTGCGGCTCGTGTCATGGTTTGTGCCGGACATATGGCAAATGCCGTCATTCAATTATTACACGGAGAAGATATTGATTAAGGAGGAACCTATGACACGTTCAGTAAAAGATATGGAAACACAAGATACATGGACCTTAGGGGGACATACATTACATTCTCGATTTATCTTGGGGTCTGGTAAATTTTCTATCGACTTAATCGAGGCTGTCCTAGAAGAAGCGGGCGCAGAAATGATTACCTTAGCCCTACGTCGTGCGGTAGGTGGAGAAGTGGAAAATATCCTAGATGCTATCCCAAAGGATACTATCTTAATCCCTAATACGAGTGGCGCTAGAGATGCTGAAGAAGCGGTGCGTATAGCAAGATTATCCCGAGCTACAGGTTGTGGAGATTTTGTAAAAGTAGAAATTATGAAAGATTCAAAATATTTATTGCCACATAATGGGGAGACCATTAAAGCTACAGAAATATTAGCAAAAGAAGGATTCATCGTTATGCCATACATGTATCCAGACTTAGAAGTGGCTCGTGATTTGGTGAATGCTGGAGCCGCTGCGGTGATGCCGTTAGCGGCGCCAATTGGATCTAATCGTGGATTGCAGACAAAGGAATTTATCAAAATTTTAGTGAATGAAATTGATTTGCCTATCATTGTAGATGCTGGTATTGGTGCTCCATCCCAAGCAGCAGAAGCTATGGAAATGGGCGTAGCTGCGATCATGGCAAATACAGCCGTAGCTTCTGCGGGCCATATTCGAGGTATGGCGAAAGCATTTGGTTTAGCCATCCAAGCAGGACGATTGGCCTATTTGTCAAAATTAGGGCCTACTCTTGAAACCGGTGGTAGCGCTTCATCTCCGTTGACTGGATTTTTGAGATAATAGGAAAGGAATAGCCATGTCTAGTACCACCAGATACCATATAGACGATCCATGTTGGAAGTATCGCTCCCACATGGATCAAATTGAAAGTCCCATTTTAGAAACGGTATTGCGAGAACGTGAGCAATATACGTACGATCAATATACAGCAGATGATGTGCGCCGTGTATTGCAAGAAGATACCATTGATGTAGAAGGATTGAAAATTTTATTATCTCCTGCAGCAGAACCATTTTTGGAAGAACTAGCGGAAAAAGCAAAGGCTGTACGAACGCGATATTTTGGCAATTCTGTATATTTGTTTACACCGTTATATATTTCAAATTATTGCGATAACCTATGCGTGTATTGTGGCTTCAACTGTAAAAATCAGATCCATCGGGCGAAGTTAGATGAAGCAGGTATTGAAGAAGAGTTAAAAAATATTGCCAAAACAGGATTACAGGATATTTTAATTTTGACTGGGGAAAGTGAACGCCATAGCCCTATTTCGTACATTGGGCGTGCCTGTGAATTAGCAAAAAAATATTTCAAAGTAGTAGGCGTAGAAATTTACCCTGCCAATGTAGACGATTATGCGTACCTACGAGAATGCGGTTGCGATTATGTGACTGTATTCCAAGAAACCTATAATTGGGAAAACTATAAAACATTACATTTGTTAGGAAATAAAAGCGTATTTCCCTATCGACTTGAAACGCAAGAACGAGCTTTACGAGGAGGAATGCGTGGAGTAGGGTTAGCAGCCTTATTGGGATTGGATGATTTCCGAAAAGATGCCTTTGCCACTGCTTTGCATGCCCATATGTTACAACGTGCGTATCCGCATGGAGAAATTAGCATTTCCTGCCCACGCCTGCGGCCTATCGTCAATGATGATACCATCAATGCAGGGGACGTAGGAGAAGCTCAATTATTGCAAGTCATCTTGGCATATCGCTTATTCCTACCCTATGCAAATATTACGATTTCCACTAGAGAAACAGCCAGGTTCCGCAACGGCGTCCTACCATTAGCAGCGACGAAACTGTCAGCAGGTGTCAGCACAGGCATTGGTGAACATTCCTCAGAAGAAAAGAAACAAGAAGAAGGGGATGCACAATTTGAAATTGCTGACAGTAGAACTGTAGCAGAAGCCATGGAAGATGTGAAAGCCTTAGGAATGCAAGTGGTGATGAGTGATTATATCGATGTGCTCTATGAAGAAAAATAACCAATCTATAGACACCTTAGTATTGATTACAAATCGCCAGCTACTGAAAGATGACATTAGCTTAGCCACATATGGTGTAGCACTGTCTAGAGGGATAGAAAGAATACAAAAGTATGGCAAGCATTGTATTAATCATACAGAAGAAAGCAGTTTACCATATAATATACGTAGAGCATATAGATCTACAGTAAAAGCGAATCTTCATAGTACTAGATTGCCTAAGCAGAGGGCAGATAGTGCTGAACCAGACAACTGGATGAGAAATCACAGTAGTCTGTACACCCTGTGCCGTGACACTGATTTACCCTTTGAGGAGTATCTCCAACTCTGCGATGCCATCGGGGATACCGTAGTACACCATGGAAAAGTTATTACGAATCGAGAACAATTAGGAGTAGTTTTGGCAACAGCAAAACGAATCCATCTACCCACTAATTTAATACGTTATTGGCAATCCGAACAAGAAGAACTATGGATTACCTTGCAACAATGTTTTCAGGACATAACTATGTGGAGTACTGTCCACAACCAAGATGACATCAAGTTGTTAGCATCCCTAGGAATTCCTAATTTGGAGTACGTCTTAATCAGTCCCATCTTTCCCACACCATGCAAAACAGGACACCCTGGCATTGGCGTTAGCAGAGGGGAAATATTATTACAACAAATGCAGAATCATTACCGGTATGTCAAAGGCATTGCTTTGGGTGGCATTCACGAATACAATTATCAACAATGTTTGCAATATTCTTTCACTGGCGTAGCTATTATGTCTGATTTCATGAAGCGAGTGCATAGCAATATCGACACATAAGAACGAAGGTAAAAATAGTATAAAATTATTGAGAGAAATAAAATAGAAAAAGAAGGTCATCTTTTATTACAATGAGTGAATAGAAATTATTGTAAAGAAGACCTTCTTTTATGTTCTACCGTATGATAAGTAGAAGATGATTATAATGAAATTTAATGTTTTAGTAAAAAGTGCATATGGGTAAAAAAAGAAGATATCTGCTATGAATCAGATTTATCTTTATAAAATAGATGTTTTATAATATCATAAGTTTCTCCCCAATGATGAATCACTTCTACTGAAGAAACTGCTTTAACATAAGTTCTGTTTTTGTATGCGCCCATCTTTACAATTAAATTTTGTTCAGATAACTTGTTAAGTATTCTTGTTAAGCGAGCAGAGGTTATATCAGGGTGAGCATTGGCAATTTCTTTTTTTGTAAATTTAATAGATGATTTATTTGAAGTTGGAGGATTGCAGATAAATGTATACACTTTTTTCTCATCCTCTTTTAGATTAGAAACGTCTACTAGAGGTTCTGCTATCCATAATTTTAAGTACGTTCTTTCTAAGTCGCTTTTTAATTCAGGAACTTTGAATCTATTTTTTACTACAACATCAATTATTTTTTGACTGCCGCTACCAGCATGTTCAGAGGCGCCCATTCTAGTGAATAAGCTAACGAGAAGAGGATTTCTGACCAAGGATCTAGCGCCTCCAGTGAAAAATTCTTTTACAGGGATTTTCATAATTCCGGGATTAATAAAAATATAAAAAGGTTCATGAATTTCCGCAATTAAAGCGGTTGTATTTAAAAAGTAGTCCGCATGGATTATCATATTGACAAATGCTTCGCGTAAAGCAATTGTTAAATCTGTAGGGTTTTTTCTGATCGTGTACTCATCAAGTTCAAAATTTCTGTTTACAGATAATAAGAGTTTTTCACTTACTAAGCGATAATAATTAAATAAATTTAAATCTGGAAAATCTAAATTGCCTGACTCAATTCGGAAACTCCATCTTTGTGAATTACCGCGTTTATCAAAAAAATCTACATGATAATGTGGGAATCGATCGATAATAGAGTTGTATTTGCCGAAGAATAATAATCCAGCAACTGTTAGGTGTATCTTATTAGTATTTCGATTTTTACGAAATACGCCGATATTCTCTAAGAAGCTTTGGTTGTCCATTTCTGAGTAGTTTAAACTGGGATATCTCTTAGATAGTATTGATTTATAACTATTAATGCTATCTAAATCTAAATCAGATATATCATAATTATGGAGTAATTCATAATCTAATTGATCAGATTGATTTCTTAATATTGTACTTAATTGCTGTGTATCTACTAAATGATCTTGTGAGTGTAATCTGATATAAGTATGAGCAAGGTTGTTATTAAGATAAACAGGTTTATCTGTAATTGCAGCCTCCTTAATATGTATAATAACTATAGTTTTATCTTCAATAATAGCTGTTCGTATATCTTCATTTTCTATGATATTTAAGCTAACTTTAGATCTATCACCTAGGGTAGAACAGAAGTCGCTTATTATTTTTTCAGCATCTTTTACTCCGGTTAAAACTGGTTTTTTACACTCGTCTTCAGAAATTCCTAAAATTAAATAGCCACCTGTAGTATTAGCGAATGCAGAATATGATTTCCATGCATCTTTGGGGAAGTCATTTTTAGCCTTTTTGTATTCAACTTGTGAAGACTCTTTTAATGATATAATTGCTTCTAATGTAGTTAGTTTCATAGTATTTTTCCTAAAAGTGCTAAATAAATAGTAAATAAAATTAACTGCTGAATGGGGGTAATATCACATTCTTTATATATGTTGTGAAAGAATGAGTTTAAAAGTGCTAAATAAATGTTAAATAAAATCGGGATTCTTGTTATTGAAGGGCAACAAGGAATATGATGAAAAATAATCAGTATCAGAAAAGAGAAATATTCTTATCATCAGTATACAGGATATAAAATGTGTTTGCCACTATATATTATGAATCCTTGTTGTAGCATATGTTCTGCATGTCAGATATCGTCTCCATATACAGCGGAGTTTGCAAAACAAGTCTCAATCCTGTAAAATAGATAGGTAAAGATCATAAGGAGGAGCTATGTTACTGTCAATTGTTGTTCCCGTATTTAATGAGGAAGATAATATTCAAAAATTTTATACTACAGTCAAAGATGTATTGCAAACACTTGACTATGACCATGAAATTATTTTCGTCGATGATGGGTCCAGTGATGATAGTGCAGGCATGCTGCGATATATTGGTAATCAAGATCCAAAGGTAAAAGTGCTGTTATTGGCAAGAAACTTCGGGCATCAATTAGCCTTGACCTGTGGATTAGATTACGCTCAAGGTGATGCGGTAATCACTATGGATGGAGATATGCAACATCCACCAGAGTTGATTCCAGAACTAGTCAAACATTGGGAAGCAGGTGCAGATGTAGTACGTACCATTCGTGATTCCACAGAAGATGCTAGTTGGGCAAAAGCTTTTACATCGAAATACTATTACAAAGTGCTTAATAAATTAGCCAATGTTCCTATCGTGGAAGGTGGTTCTGATTTCCGGTTGATGAATCGAAAATCCTTAGAAACATTGAAAAACTTCCGTGAACATGGTAGATTTTTGCGGGGCATTGTAGGCGACTTGGGGTTCGTACAACATGAATTTCACTTCGTAGCACCCCCACGCTTTGCAGGCACTTCTAAATTTAGTGTAAAAAAAATGATGCGCTTTGCTTTAGACGGCATTACAGCATTTTCTAGAGTACCCTTGCGTTTAGCCTTATATATCGGCTTGCTATGCGGACTATTAAGCCTGATTATGATTGGACACATATTGTTTGTTCACTTCTTCTCTGATAATGTTATCAGTGGTTGGTCTACCTTAGGGGTGGCTATCTTCTTCCTAGGTGGCGTACAATTGGTAGGCATTGGTATCATTGGAGAATATGTGGGACGAATTTTTGAAGAAGTCAAACAACGACCGTTATATTGGGTGAAAGATACCATAAACTGTCACATAGAAGACAAATAATCGTATATAAGAGAGGAGTCCTATGACGAGTAAAAAGAAACAATACCTGGCAGTCGCTCTATTAGTAGGCTTTTTAGGTACTAGTGTACACGGAGCTTACCAATATGGTGATACAGGCAATGAAATTCTTGGTATTCAAAAGAAACTCATCGCTGCTGGTTATAAAGCTAGGGAAACTAGCGAATATGATGCAAACACAAAGTGGGCTGTTAGATTGTTCCAAAAAGATAATGGATTAACAGTGGACGGAATATTGGGAGCAGTGACCTATAAAAAGTTGATGGGTAAACCACTGCCATCCACAACTAATACAGTGTCAAAGAAAAAAGAAATTTCTGAAAAAGATGCTAAATTATTAGCCCATATCGATCCAAATAGAGAATCCACAGCTATCACATCTACGTTAAAGCATAAAAAAGACAAAAGCTCTGCCCCACAAGGGCTGACTTTCAAAAAGAAAGGCAAAACATACAAAGGCTTAGAGATTGGACATCAACCTATATCTGGCAATGTGAAAGAGATTTTGACCTATGCCAATACATTTACGGGAGTGCCTTATAAATTTGGAGGCACTACACCAGCAGGTTTTGATTGCTCAGGATATATTCGATATGTATTTCAAAAGATAGGCTTTGATATGCCGCGCCAAGCTGACGAACAGTACACAGTGGGTAAAAAAGTAGAGAAAAGTAATCTACAACCGGGTGATTTAGTGTTCTTTGAAACCTATGAACCAGGGATTTCCCATTCTGGTATTTACATCGGCGATGGACAATTCATCAGTGCCACATCTAGCAGTGGTGTAGCCGTAGCAGATATTGATGATAGCTACTGGGGACCACGCTATGTAGGGGCAAAACGCGTACTATAATACACAAGCTGTAATGATGATGTCATTACAGCTTTTGCCATATATGCGATAACTAGAAACATAAAGGAGTTAACTATGACGCACGCAGGCATTCACATACAAGATGTACAATTTTCCTATGGATCTCAGACGGTTATCCATAATATGACGATCACCATTCCCAAAGGTGAGTTTGTACTGGTGGTGGGACCTAATGGATCTGGTAAAACCACCTGGCTTCGTATGGTAGCAGGACTATTAGAACCGACAGCTGGACATCTTTGTTTAGATGGCATTAGTCCGAAAGAAGCACAAATGAAAGGACTCATTCACTTAGTGCCACAAATTTATAACAAGAATGCAGCCCAATTTCCAGCTACCGTAGAAGAGGTAGTGGGACTCGCTTTATTTCACGTACCGAAGGAAGATAGAAAAGGCCGCATTTTGGATGCTTTGGAATTGGTGGGTATGCAAGATTTCTTAAAACGTCGTATTGGAGAACTCAGTGGAGGTCAACAGCAACGTGTCATGTTAGCTCAGGCCTTAGCACGTAAACCGAACTATATTTTGCTGGATGAGCCCACAAGTGGTATCGACTTTGAAACAAGCAAAAAGATATACGAAGTGTTGCGATCTTTAAAAGAAGAAAACATCACTGTTATCATGGTCACCCATGATGTGACGGAAGCCATGGAAGTGGCAGATACAATTTTATGTGTGGATGGACATGCTTGTTACTATGGACCTTGTAAAGGCTTTATGGAAAGTCATCAAGGCTCTCGTTTAGCATGGCATTTAGGAGGTTAAGATGGATATTTTATCCTATACATTTATGCAACGTGCCTTTTTAGCGGGCCTCATCGTGGCTCTCATGTGCCCCCTAATTGGTATGTTCATTGTCATTAAACGGCAATCTATGCTCGGTGATGGATTAGGACATATTGCCTTTGCTGGTGTGACGGGGGCATCTTTACTGAAAGTATACCCTCCATTAGGTGCTGTTATATTGACCGTTCTTTCTGCCATGGGCATAGAACTCGTGCGTCGCTACCAAAAACAATACGCAGATATGATAATGGCATTATTCTTTTATGCAGGCTTAGCTCTGGCTATCGTATTTTCTACAATGGTAAAAATGCCTAGCACTGGACTATTGAACTTTTTATTTGGTAGTATCTTGACGGTAACCATGACAGATATTTATGGTATCGGTGTGGTAGCTGTCGTAGTGGGTATTATCATGAAATTTGTATATCACTCCTTAATGCTTACCTCCTTTGACGAGGAAATTGCTCGCACTGTAGGTATCAATGTGAATCGTGTGAATATGATTTTTGCCATCTTAACAGCCCTTGTAGTTGTCATGGGGATGACCGTAGTAGGGATTCTATTGATCAGTGCGTTGATGATAGTTCCTGTTGCATCTGCTCATTTATGGAAACGGGGCTTCAAAGAAACTTGGGGTATTGCTACCGTCTATTCCGTAATATCCGTCATCGGCGGACTGTGCAGCGCCTTTTGGTTGGACTTTGCACCAGGGGGGACCATTGTGCTGACAGCTATTGGACTCTATGTCATTACGTTTTTGGTGAATTTGTTTAAGTGTAGGTAGCTCTGAAATATAAAATTAGTATGGAAAGTATCATCATCCTATATAAGTCAATGACCTCACCTAAATGCATACTTTCATCAAAATCTGTGGTATAATAAAGGCAATAGACAATTTTAGGAGGGAAACCATGACAGGAAATGAATTACGCCAAGCGTATTTGAATTTTTTTGAAAGTAAAGGACATTTAAAGCAAGAGAGTTATTCTCTTGTTCCAGATAACGACCCATCTTTATTATTAATCGGTGCTGGTATGGCGCCTTTGAAACCATTTTTTACAGGTAAATTAGTACCACCTTGCACACGAATTACGACAAGCCAAAAGTCAATTCGTACAGGGGATATTGAAAACGTAGGACGTACAGCACGTCACCATACATTCTTTGAAATGTTGGGAAACTTCTCTTTTGGTGATTATTTCAAAAAAGAAGCCATCCATTGGGCATGGGAATTCTTAACAGAAGTCATCAAATTAGATAAAGAAAAATTGTACGTTACTGTATATCCAGATGATCAAGAAGCCTATGACACTTGGCATAATGAAATTGGCTTACCAGAAGACCATATCAGCCGTTTAGAAGATAATTTCTGGGAAATTGGCGAAGGTCCATGTGGTCCAGATAGCGAGATTTTCTTTGACTTAGGACCGGAGCGTGGTTGCGATGATCCAAACTGTGCACCAGGTTGTGATTGCGACCGTTTCCTTGAAATTTGGAATCTTGTATTTACGCAATTTAATCGTACAGCAGAAGGCACATACGAACCATTGGCTAAGAAAAATATCGATACTGGCGCTGGTTTAGAACGTTTGGCATCTGTATTACAAAACAAAGAAAGCAACTTTGAAACAGATTTGATTTTCCCAATCATCGAAGCCACAGCGAAAAAAGCTGGTGTTACGTATCATACAGATGCGAATACAGATGTTTCTTTGAAAGTTATTGCTGACCATATTCGTGCTATTGTGGCATTGATTGCAGATGGTGTGTTACCATCTAATGAAGGCCGTGGATATGTACTTCGCCGTATTTTGCGCCGTGCTGTTCGTCATGGTCGTCTATTAGGTATTCAAGGACCATTTTTGGTACCATTAGTAGATATCGTTGTAGATATCTTGGGCGGAGCTATCACGAACATCGTGGAGAAACAAGACTTCGTAAAACGAGTAGTGGCGAACGAAGAAGAACGTTTTAACCAAACATTGGCATCTGGCCTAGACATGTTGAGCCAATTATTGGATACATTGAAAGCTGAGAGCGCTACGACAGTACCAGGTCAAGATGTATTCAAATTATATGACACCTACGGATTCCCTTGGGAATTGACAGAAGAAATCGCTTCTGAAGCTGGTTTCACTATCGACCAAGCTGGTTTTGAAAGTGCTATGAATGAACAACGTACTCGTGCTCGTGAAGCTCGTGAAGATGTAGACGCAAAAGTGGCAACTCCAGATATTACACATTTATCCAATGAACATATTTCTGACGATGAAAGTGCCACAGCATCCACAGTACTATTAATCGGTGAAGGGGCAAAAGCCATTGAACGTGCTGAAGATGGACAGGATGTAACTATTATCGTAAAAACGACTCCATTCCACGCAGAAGGAGGCGGACAATTAGGTGACACTGGTTTCATCGTAGGCCCATTGGGTAAAGTAGAAGTACATACGGCTAAGAAATTACCAGAAGGCACTACCTACCATGTAGGTACAGTGGTAGAAGGTAGCATTTCTGTGAATGATGAAGTCACTTTTGAAGTAGATGTAGAACGTCGTCAACATATGGCTCGTAACCATACAGCAACGCATTTATTGCATGCTGCATTGCGCTCCGTATTGGGCACGCATGTTAACCAAGCAGGTTCCTTAGTAACGCCTGATTACTTGCGTTTTGATTTTACACACTTCTCCCCAGTGACAGCAGAAGAATTACAAACCATTACGAACATGGTAAACGAACAAATTCTTCGTGCCTCCACATTAGAAGTAGAAACTATGTCCATTGATGCGGCGAAAGCAAAAGGCGCTATGGCGTTGTTCGGTGAAAAATATGGTTCCGAAGTACGAGTTGTATCTGTGCCAGAATTTTCCATCGAATTGTGTGGCGGTTCTCACGTAGAAAATACTGGTTTCATCGGTCAATTCCGTATCACTTCCGAAGGTGGTATTGGTTCTGGGGTGCGCCGTATCGAAGCGGTGACAGGTAAAGCAGCACTTGTGGTAGCACAACAAGAAGAACAAACGTTAAAAGCAGTAGCTTCTCTTGTGAAAGGAAAACCACAAGAAGTAGTAGGTAAAGTACAACAAGTATTAGACCATGCAAAAGCTGTAGAACGTGAGCTAGATCAAGTGAAAAAAGAATTGAACAGCGGTAACCTTGATGGTGTCTTAGCTGGTCAATTTACAGTAGGCGATGTAACAGCAGTAGTAGCCTCCGTACCAGTATCTGATATGGGCGAATTGCGTGACATGGCGGATATGGTTCGCGATAAAATTGGTTCTGGCGTAGTATTATTAGGTGCAGCTGGTGGCGATAAAGTGAATTTTGTCTGCATGGCTACAAAAGATGTAGTTGGCAAAGGTATCCACTGCGGTAACATCGTAAAAGCAGCGGCTCAAGCGGCTGGTGGCAATGGCGGTGGTCGTCCAGATATGGCACAAGCTGGTGGTAAAGATCCGGCAGCGATGGACCAAGCCTTAGCAGCAGGTAAAGAGGCAATCCAATCCATGGTTGGATAAGTTTACTCATAGATGAGATTTTCACTAGAAAACTCATGATAAGGAGGGATTATATGAATCTTTCAGATAAAACAATGGTGATTAAACCGGTACAAACAACACCGTTGACACCAGAAGAAGTATTCCAACATGTGTTCCAAGCCTTGGCGGAAAAAGGGTATAACCCAATTAGTCAAATCACAGGATATCTCATTTCTGGAGATCCAACGTATATTACAAGTTATAATAATGCTCGTAGTGATATTCGTAGTATCGAACGAGATGAGCTTATTGAAGAACTTGTGAAAGAATATGTGAAAGCGAAACAATTATAATGCGAATTATGGCACTAGATGTGGGAAGTCGGACCATAGGCGTAGCATGCAGTGATGCGCTGTATATTACAGCGCAAGGCATCGAAACTATTCGTCGCACATCTCATGAAAAAGACTTTCAGCGCATTGCGGAGTTAATCCGTGAATACGAGGTAGACACTATTGTGGTAGGCATGCCCAAAAATATGAATGGCACCAAAGGAGACCGGGCTGAAAAAACGGAAGCCTTTGTGGAAAAGATGCAAGAAGTCATCTCCACGCCAGTTGTATTTTGGGATGAACGTCTATCTACAGTGATGGCAGAAAAATCTTTAATTGCTGCTGATGTAAGTCGTAAAAAACGGAAAGAAGTCATTGATAAAATGGCAGCAGTTGTCATTTTACAAGGCTATTTAGATAGTCGTTCATAAGGAGGTTACCATGATCGAACAAGGTTATGAAGGTGAAGTATCTGTGATTGTCATTGAAGACGAAAATGGAGAAGAAATGTATTATGAAGAAGAAATGCTAATTCAACATGATGGAAAAGCATTTGCGATTTTAGTATCTCTTCCTCCAGAAGAAGACACTGAACATGATGAACCAGAAGTGATTATTGCGCGCATTGATGAAGAAGAAGGAGAACAAGTTTACGTAGCTCCTACTGATGAAGAATTCGATGCAGTCATTAAATTATACGAAGAAATGGACTAATCGTTAGTCAAGGCTGTAACAGACTGTCGAAAGACAGTATGGTTACAGCCTTTTCTGTATAAGAGAAGATGGATTACATACATGCTAGGTAAAAAAGTATTGTACCTAAAGGCGTTACGATATATGGTCTAGGTGAGTGTATCGATGATAGATTGACCTATACTATATAGAAAAATTGCTATATATACTGCTAAAATGGTATAATATAGTATTCGTTGAAAAAGGAGTGTGCTATGAAACAATATGCAAACTATATCTATAGATGTGTAGCAATTCTAATCGTAATTTTGCTTGGAATCTTAGCAGGTATATATTATATTCCTTGGACTGGTGGTTCAAAGGAAGATGTAGAAACAGTTGTTATCAGTGAAAATCAAACTGGTGCACAGATTGGGGATGTACTCTATGAAAGAGGACTGATCACGTCACCTGCTGTATTCCGTGGTGCTCTACGCTTAACGGGAACCATGGATAAGTTACAACATGGATATTATCAGATTCCACACCATTCTAGTTTAAGTGAGATCATTGGCTTGCTCCAACAAGGTAGATTACAAACGGTGAAACTTACCATTCCAGAAGGATTTACCATTGGTGAAATTGGCAAACGCATTGAAGAACAAGGCATCGATACGCAGTATGCATTCATGGAAAAAGGAAAGACCTATACACCTTATGAGTATATGGTGGGAACGAAGCCTGTTACCTATCGGGTGGAAGGATTTCTATTCCCTAGCACCTATGAAATTCCTGTAGGTAGCAAAGCAGAAGATGTGATGGCCATCATGGCGGACGAAATGAATCGCCAATTAACACCAAAAATGCGCCAAGATATTGAAGCGCAAGGAATGACTATATTTGAATTTATTACCTTAGCATCCTTGGTGGAAAAAGAAGCGAAGTTTGATGAAGATAGACCGATCATTGCCGCAGTTTTTCGTCAGCGCTTAAAAACTGGCATGCCCTTAGAATCATGTGCTAGTATTCAATATATTTTGGGGTATCCTAAGCCTTTGATTAGTATTGAGGATACAAAATTGGAAAGTCCGTACAATACATACCTTCATAAAGGATTACCACCAGGACCTATTGCAAACCCAGGCATCAAATCCATGGAGGCAGTTTTGTATGCGCCACCAACGGAGTATTTATTCTTTGTAGCTGACAAAGAAGGACATCATCATTTTACGAAAACCTATGATGAACATTTGAAAATAGTGGATCAAATTTATGAAAATTAAAGATATTTTAAATGAACAACGTATTTATGCGCTTTTGCATGATGTGCCAATTTTACGAGAGTCAGAAGTAGAACTTTTTGAAGACTTAATCAGTTTATATAAACCAAAACGAGTTTTAGAAGTGGGCACTGCTATTGGGTACTCTTCGCTGTTGCTGGCAAAGCATATGGACAAAGAAGGACAGCTTATCACTATGGAATTAGATGATGTACGCCATGGGATGGCTAGCCATTTCATTTCACAATCAGACTATGCAGAGAAAATCACTCTATTAAAAGGAGATGCTACAGAATTGCTCGAAGGCCTAGAAGGTCCCTTTGATTTAGTGTTTTTAGATGGCCCTAAAGGTCAGTACTTAAAACAGTTGGAACTCATTGAACCCCAATTAGCAGAAGGGGCTGTGGTATTAGCGGATAATGTCTTATTCCGTGGTTATGTGCGGGGAGACAAAGAACCGCCTCGTCGATTTAAAACTATTGTGAAACGCTTGCAAGCGTATTTAACCTATGTAGAACAAAAAGAATATTACAATACTACTATCTACCCTATGGGAGATGGTATGAGTGTAAGTATATGGAAAGGAAACATTCATGACTAAACGACATATGGAATTACTAGCTCCTGCTGGTAATATGGATAAATTAAAAATGGCTATCCGCTATGGTGCAGATGCCGTATATTGTGCAGGCCGTGCCTTTGGCTTACGCGCAGCTAGCTCTAATTTTGACAATGATCAATTGAAAGAGGCTGTAGAATTTGTACACAGCCATGGCAAAAAAATCTATGTCACTTGTAACATTATTCCGCATAATGAGGACTTAACAGGCCTTGAAGAGTATTTACAATTTTTGGAAAGTATCAAGGTTGATGCAATTATCGTAGCTGACTTGGGTATTTTCTTGTTGGCAAAGCGTGTGGCTCCAGGCTTAGAATTGCATGTGAGTACACAAGCAAATACCACGAACTATTTGACTACAGAGTTCTGGAAAGAACAAGGGGCTGCTCGTGTAGTAGTAGCTCGTGAAGTCAGCATTGAAGATATCAAAACCATGCGTGAGAAAGCAGATGTAGAAATTGAAGCCTTTGTACATGGAGCTATGTGTATTTCCTATTCTGGTCGTTGTTTGTTGAGTAATTACATGACAAATCGTGATGCAAATCGTGGGGCTTGCACGCAGGCATGCCGTTGGAAATATAATTTAGTAGAAGAAAACCGCCCTGGCGAATACTATCCAATCGAAGAAGACGAACATGGTACATATATCTTTAACTCTAAAGATCTATGTTTATTAAAATATATCCCTGAGCTCTATAAAGCGGGTGTAGATAGTTTAAAAATTGAAGGTCGCATGAAGTCTGTACACTATGCAGCTACTGTATCCAAAGTATACCGTGAAGCCATCGATAAATTCCTAGAAGAAGGAGATGACTGGTATGTACGTGATGAATGGTATGCAGAATTAGAAAAAATTTCTCACCGTCCATACACAGAGGCTTTTGCCATGGAAAAACCAGGGGAAGAAGCGCAAAACTATGGTAAATCTTCCAATACGCAAACCCATGATTTCATTGGATTAGTAGAAGGGTACAATGCAGAAGAAGGCTATGCCTACATGGAACAACGTAACAACTTTAAAGTAGGGGAAGAAGTAGAGTTTTGCCAACCTCATGGACCATTGGTGAAACATGTGATTACACGCATCACTGATGAAGATGGCAATGACATTGATGTGGCAAAACATGCACAAATGAAATTGCGTTTGTACATCGATACGCCATTGGAGGAATATTCCATGATGCGTCGTGAAACGAAACAAAAATAATTCCTTACGACATAGGGGAGGAACAAGATGCAAGAACAAGAGATTGTGTATGATCCAGAGTATGTGTACTTTCAAATTGAACGGACATATACAAATTATGTGAATCGGATTTTAGAAGGCTATGAATACGTAGGGGTCATGACAACGGTGAATGCGGAAGGATTGTGTATGGTTCGTACTACAGAATCAACACGTGAATTGGTAAAAGAAATTTTACAATCCCTGCCGATTTCTGTGACTCTCTTGGAGTGAGTGAATTGTAACAGAGAGGCACCACATGAGTTGTACTGGTAGTAAGTATTGGTGATTGAAAGTGGAGATCTAAGAGATATGACAGCAGACAATAAGAAACGGATGCAATATGAACTATATATTCCAGCTCAATTTGATGAATCTTGTCGGGGTTCTTTAGAAATATTGATAGAACATAAGTTGGCGGATGTAGGAGAGGTTCATGAGGGGGAATCGGTATATAAAGAGAATGGTGAGATTGACCATTGTGTAGTTCGGTTTTCTATGGATGAAGGTTCTGAGTTAGTAGAGGAAATGCTTATCTCCTTGGATGAATTAGGGATTCCTTATGGTGCCAAGTTGTATCAAAATGGAAAGGTCATTGCAGAATTAGGCAATTTGCATCATGTACATGTGATGCTGGATGCTTCCTTAGGGGATACAAAAAAATTCAAACGATTGGATGCTAAAATTACAGCGGCATTGGAAGAAAATAGTATTGTAAGTACAACATGTATCGATATTCCTAAGGGAATGGCAAGATTTGTGTATTATGTAGCAGATAAAGAGTTAGCGGTGGAAGTGATCAAAACCTATCTTCGTAGGAGTGACTTAGGGGTAGGTGCAACCATTGATGTCATCGATTCAGGGTTGACCATTCATGAACGGTATATGTCAGATATATCTCGCGTGTATCGTGGGTTAGTTCCCGATGTATGGAACGTCATTCAAGGTGAATGGAAAGGGATATCACCGCAAGAATGGATGCACCTATTAAAGCGATATCCTAAGACACCAGAAGGGCTTAGTTTCTTGCTGAATGTGGAAAATGGAACATACCAAAAAGAATATACTTCTTTGCATGTAACATTTCCATTATTTATCCATGATAATAAACAATTTTATTTATTGTCGGCTCGTCAAATGTTAACATTTGATCGGGAGGGATTGAGTACAAGAAAACTAGATATTCAGGGTCCTACGGATAGACCATCACAAGTGCGTGCTACCCCTGCTAGCTGGGATTTATGCTTGTTTGCGGCGACTGGTGAAGGGGAAAGTGCATCCAGGTTATACCTTGACTTTAATCCAACCAAATCTGGTACAGTAGGACAAGTATTATACTTTGACGGTGAAACGAAAACGTTGACATTGCTAGGGCCATCTTTTAGTAATGTATTGTTATTGCTAATGAAAGAAGCTTCTCATGGATCTGGAGATTATCTGATTCAATCTATTATGGAAAAAACTATGAGTTTGGATGTAGATACTATGGATGTACAAAGTGCGGAAAATCAACTCTTGTTTGAAGCTATGCGGAATTTATCTGAAAGAATCTTAGACAGTATAGGCGATATGGGACCTATGATAGGTAAACGTGGTTTCATGGGGATGGTCTTGCTGGAAGATACAGCATTTGATGTGAATCGATTTAAGAAGGACTTGCTAGCAAGATGGGATATTGATTCGATTACCAGTCCAGAAGGGATGAAAGTTCGAGCTGCTATTGCGACAGTGGATGTGGATTCAGTAGAAGAAGATGACATGGAAGAAGCTCATTTCTTAGTGATTGATGGCTATAAAGTAGTAGTTGCCCCATTCTCCTTTCCTATGCCACTACAGGCGGTAGAACAAGGTGGCATGAGAAATTACCTTTGGGAATCTGCTGTAGAGGTAGGAAGACGACATACGTACCATGTGGCGATCAGTATTGTAGAAGGTCTTGGTAATCCTTTGGAAGAAGGTATGTTGCTAGCCAAGCTACTTTCAGTGGCTACAGAGCAAGAGGGAGCTAGTGCGGTGTACACGAATGGCGTGCTATATGAAGCTGACAAATTTCATGAAGAAACGGAAACCTTGCGAGATGATATGTTGCCTATGGCGAATATAATATGGGTAGATATGGATTTTGAAGAGGATGGCACTATCTCCTTATCTACGAGCGGTATGGAACTGTTCAACCAATTAAATGTGGAGTTACTTCATTGTCCATGGGATCCAGAGAAAGCTTGGAACTATATCCTAAGTGTGGCGGATTATATCTTGACATCTGATAAGCAGGTAAAAGATGGAGATTCTGTTGGTAGAACAAATGAGGAGCAACTAACGGTACATATTAAGGACTCTGTCCATGCGGATGGAAAACAAAGCATACAAATTTTCTTTACTGAAAGTGAAAAAGAATAAATGCAAGAGAAACGGGGCGCTGGAATACTAACGCAGCCGTTTCTCTTAGTTATATATGGAATCTTGGTACAGTGAGTAGGGAGTGCCGTGTTCCATTTTCGCTTGCCATGTACGGTTAGAAAAAAGTTAAATAAATTATAAAAAAATACTTGCATAGATGTGATGGATATGATATTATATATTTGTTGTTACAGCAAGTAGCAAACGGTAGTGAAACAGTGTTTCCCAAGGACAGTTAAGATGAATCACTACTATGGATAGAAGATATCGGGGCATAGCGCAGTTTGGTAGCGCACCTGGCTTGGGACCAGGGGGTCGCAGGTTCGAATCCTGCTGCTCCGACCATTTTCTTATGTGCGGGTGTAGCTCAATGGTAGAGCCCCAGCCTTCCAAGCTGGTTGCGAGGGTTCGATTCCCTTCACCCGCTCCACTTATACATGTGATTGTATTCAATACGCTCCCATACAGAGACAATGTCTATGTGATGGGTTATTTTATTATGTATGGGTAAATTAGATGTGATTGTAATTACATATGGTTCAGTAGCTCAGTTGGATAGAGCAACGGCCTTCTAAGCCGTGGGTCGGGGGTTCGAATCCCTCCTGGATCACCAGAGTACTAAGGATTCTACTTGAAGTAGGATCCTTTTTGTGTGGGAGGGATGCTATCGCTAAGACCTTCGCGTCGCCTATGGCTCCTAAAGGTCTAAGCTTACCGCTATTCCTCCTGGATCACCACTAACAAAGGATTCTATGTTTTCTAGAATCCTTTTTATGTTGGAGGGATCGACGCACTAAGGTCACTGCGTTCCTAGAGACCTAAGTTGCTTACGTATACTAGTATGCTATCGCTAAGACCTTCGCGTCGCCTATGGCTCCTAAAAGTCTAAGCTTACCGCTATTCCTCCTGGATCACCAAGTATTTAGGATTCTACTTGATGTAGGATCCTTTTTGTGTGGCAGGGATGCTATCGCTAAGTTCTCCGCGTCGCTATGCTCCTAGAGAACTAAGCTTACCGCTATCCCTCCTGGATCACCAGAGTACGAAGGATTCTACTTGATGTAGGATCCTTTTTGTGTGGGAGGGGTGCTATCGCTAAGACCTTCTCGTCGTCTGTGGCTCCTAAAGGTCTAAGCTTGCCGCGATCCCTCCTGGATCACCAGAGTACTAAGGATTCTACTTGATGTAGGATCCTTTTTGTGTGGCAGGGATGCTATCGCTAAGACCTTCGCGTCGCCTGTGGCTCCTAAAGGGCTAAGCTTGCCGCTATCCCTCCTGGATCACCAAGATTGGCACTTTGTTTCGACAAGGTGCTTTTGTTTCTGTTTATAATTGTAAGTAGTATTAAATGTTATCAACAGTATGCACGATTTATGCTATAATAAAAATTAAAGAGTCATCAACGTGAGTTGGGCTCATCTCTTCCTATAATAGGAGGAGGTGATAGTATGACCGAGTTTGAAAAGTTCTATTTGATCATTTTAGCTTTGGAATTACTAATTCATTTTATTGATTTATTGAAATAAATAATAAAATGGCCTAACGTAAAAGAGGTCTGATCACCTCACACGTTAGGTCCATTTCTTTTTGCCATTGAGATGAGCCTAACGCCGTTCACACGTTGATGGCTCTTCTTATTTATACACGTAGTATAGCATATTCTGAGAAAAAATACTACTGTTAGCTCCTATTAACATTATTATATGCATTTTTTCTCTTTCCAGAATAACAAAACTCCGATGGCGTTAACTATGTAGAATATATACTTCCCTACGTTTGCAAAGTTGCCTTAGGTGAAGGCTTTCAATAGTTGCACGATATTATAAACCATCCAAAATGGCCATTGCGTATCTAATTTTAAAGCGTTAAATAGGTTAGCAATGAGTGAGAAGGCGAATACGATCGTTGTTAGTGTGGATAAGAAATTTATATTCTTATTAAAACCGGTATAATTGGCTACAATTGAAATGGTAAAAGTGACGATAGTGATAATAGTTCCTACTATATATTTTCGGGACGGAGTAATCGTGTTAGGAATGCCTTCATAAGAGGCTTTCCATTTTTTGATGGCAAATGTATAGATGATAAATGTAATAGGATAGGTAATAATGGCCGCTTTATTTCCCAGTATATAATCTATTGCACCGGAGAGGATTGTATTTACAATGCCTAGATAATTCCCCCAGTTGCTTAATTTCCCTGTAAATCGTGTAGATAACATGGAAATACCAACGTTGATAACAGAAATAAGGCCAAAGGGGATGAAAGTAGTCCAAGGGCCCCAATCTACATACTTTTCAAGTCGAGTATTAAGGTATCCAGCAGAGATAGAGATAGTAACAACAAGTGCAACACCAATGACATCAAACAATTTAAAGGTAGCACTTAGAAATGGACTTTTAGATCCTAATAATATTGACTCCATACCTAAAGGAATGCAGTTCTTTTCAATGCTAACGAAATATATTTATATAAATAGTTTGCATTGTCGATTTTTCCATAAAAATATGATAGACTTTTTGTATGGACAAATTGTATCGCTATATTCATAGTAGATGATAATAGTATTTATAGATGAAATTAATTATTATAAAATTAAAGATGAAGGGCTTAGGGAAACTGCAAAAAAGGTGATTTAAATGGCAATAAAAAAATTTTTATCACGTGAAAGTCTGAAAAATAGATTAAAATGTAGAGGGCTTATTTTTAAGGATGATGAATTAAATAAAGTGCTAGTAGAACAAAATTATTATTCTCTATTTAATGGATTTGAAAACTTGTTCTTAGATACATTAAATCCTAAAATATATAAAAATATTACTTTAGATGACTTTAAAGCGGTGTACTCTTTTGATAAAAGATTTTCTAATATTATATTTTCAAGGCTAAATAAGGTAGAAGAGAAGTTAAAGACCTCAATTGCATATCATTTTTCGAAACGGCATTGTACGATGCTTAATGATACGATGCAATATACCAATAAATCAAATTTTATGGACCCTAGTGATACAAATACATCGAGTGTTACATATTGCCCATATTCTCTAAATTATCCCTTTGTCAATGAACAAAATAAAAAAATATACAGTAAGTTTGCTGATTTTATCCTTTTTAAACCATTTTACTTAACGAATCTGATTGATAGGAATGATCATATTGACATGAAGTTTTATCAATCAAAAAAGTATATAGCACCAGCGAATGTTGCAGTATATAGAGATATTCATAAGATTCCACATAAGAATGTCGCAGTCCCTTTTTGGGTGTCTATAGAAACCTTAACGTTTGGAGAGACTGTTAGATTATTACACTATTTGCAAGATGATGTACTAGAGGATGTTTTAAGTGATTTTAAATTAAAGAAAAGTAAGCGATCAGAGTTCCTGAACATGATGGATTTTTTGCTGTGTTTGAGAAATAATTGTGCACATACATCTGTAATTAATCACTTTACCACACCTACATATTATAAGGTTAATTCTAATGTAGTGAAGGCATTTTCATTAAATCCTCAAAAACATTATGGGTATCAGGACTCAAAACTGTCTTTATTTGATGTGCTCAAAATTTTAGGATATTTTGAATCCTTGATAGAGTTAAAACAATTGATGAAAAAGTTCTTTTATTCTAATCACCGGAGAATGGGACATCTTGCGGGAAATAAACTAAATCAAAAATTGTTAAAACGTATGGGATGTTCTAATTATGGACAGTGGAAAACAATGCTGTCAGGGAAAATGCAGTATACTCTATAAATAATGAGTTGACTGAATATCGTAATTCTGATAGTATAATAGATACTTAGATATGGCTCTTAAGAGCTCTTGGTGATGGAGGCATCACCTACTGAAAAAGGACAACACTATGTGTTGTCCTTTTTTGGATTCTAAATTCTCTGATTTATGAACATACCTAACGCAAAGAGGTCTGCTAACCTCAACATGTTAGGCGTCATCATATTCCCAAATTTTGAGATGAGCCTAACGCCGTACACACGTTGATGGCTCTTCTTATCTGTATCTGTAGTATAGTATAAGAAAAAATACTACTCTATTTCCGTGGCGAATAAGCCTAGAGGATTCTATTGTTGAGATATCTAGGATGCTTATGACGCAGTCATGAACTTTGACTTTGATGGTATTGGCAAAACTCGGTAAATGAAAAGAAACAGGTGTCCAAGATAGTTGAAATTTTTGTATTTGAAGATAGTTTGGTAGTTTCACTTTGAATTTTTATGCAAAGTAAGTGATATGTTCTTGTTTTGGTACAGTTAAGCTTGTAAAGACGTATATATGTAATTAGCATAATTGAGAAATAGAATTACCTATAAAAGTAGGAGGAAAAAATATATCTATTTCTAATTAATTCGATGTAGTCCTCAAAGTTTTAATATATATGTACAAGAATAGATGGAAAAATATTGATATATCGATATTTTTGGATGTAAATTTAAGAAAAATTTTTAAATTTCGTAAAAAAACTATTCCAATATGCACTGAATTGGTATATAATGAAAATGGAAAATTATTTTGATAAGTAAAGTAGTTTGTGTTAGGTATTTAGTGTGAAAATAGGGGCTGGATGAAGTGTCCCAAAAGGATGGTGTGTAAATAGATATAAAATAATAATGAATGTTTATCTATTTTAATAAGTTGATTATGAAATACGTAAGCATTCAATTTTTTGTGCCATAAATGCTTAACTTATGAGTATATATTGTAAGTGAGCATCATTTTTTTGTTATGTAAATGTTGTAATCATATGAGTATAGGAGTTTAGTATGAACAAAATTTTTAAAGTAATTTGGAGTAAGTCAAAACAATGCTATATTGTTGTATCTGAAATGGCAAAAAATCATTCTGGTAAAAAGAAAATTGTTGTAGCTAGTATCTTGGCGGCTATGGCTGTGGGATCCGGAGCCTTGGTGACGGATGTATCGGCAGATCCAGTAAGAGGTGGAGTATCTTTAGCAGGAGGTGAAACCAAGACCGATGCGACTATTGCAATTGGCTCAGGCAGCTATTCTGATGGAACAGCTATTGGAGGCGATGGATCTAGGAGAGTTGAGCCAGGGATTGCTATTGGTGTAAATGCAAAAGCAATGGGGAACTCAAATGTAGTAATGGGACTGGGATCTCAGATCATAGGTCATTCTTTTGGTGTTGCAATCGGGCGTACTGCTCAAGCTACAGACGATTATGGCGTAAGTGTAGGATATAATACACATGCAGACCTTCATGGCATTGCTATGGGTGAACAATCACGAGCTAAGAAAACAGGGGCTACATCATTTGGTGTTAGTTCTCGTGGCTATGGTAATGGTGCTATAGCTGTAGGGTGGCAGTCGTTAGCGGGCGCTAATGTATATAATGAAAATGGTGTGCCCAATAATGATATCAATACTGATAATGGTAAAACTATTGATGATTATGATAAATGGGGCGATGTTGCCATTGGTGTCCGTACTATTGCTACAGGGGGTAATGCGACTGCCTTAGGTCGTGGTGCTACAGCTAGTGCAGCTAATGCTATCGCTATCGGTGGTGGTGATGGTGGTGAACCAACTAAGGATGGTAATACAGCTTCTGATAATAAAGAAAAAACTAAAGCCACAGCAGAAAAAGCGGTAGCCATTGGTTATAAAGCCTTAGCATCTGATAAAAGTGCTACATCTATAGGTACAGATGCGCAAGCAAGCAAAGCCAGAGCTACAGCTATCGGTTATGAAGTACGAGCGGTAGGTAAAAATGCCGTAGCAATTGGTTCTAGTGGCGAGAACAGCAATAGAAAATTAAATTCAGCAGGTGAAAATGCCATTTCTATTGGTACAGCAGCACAAGCTAATAATAATGAATCTACAGCTATTGGTAAAGAGGCGTTAGCATCTAATACTAATGCTATTGCACTTGGTACAGGCGCAGAAGGAACAGGTAATACTGCTACAGCGATTGGTTATCTAGTGAAAGCAACAGAGAGTAATGCGTTTGCAGCAGGTAGTGAAAGCTTAGCTTCTGGTAAAAACTCTATTAGTATTGGTAGCACATTTAATAATACAACGAATCAATCGACTGGCGAAGCTTCTATTGCCATTGGTGCTGCTGCACGGTCTACAGGTGCTGGATCTGTAGCCTTGGGTAGAAATGTTCAATCCTTAAGAGAATATACCACAGCAATTGGTACCAACATTACAGCTAGCAAGGAGGCTTCTGGTAGCACAATTATTGGGTATAATTCTTTTTCAAAAGCGAACCAGTCTGTCAATATTGGTTCTACAAATGAAACGCATGAAGCGGCTCAATACTCTACAGCGATTGGTTATGATGTACGAGCAAAAGGTAAAAATGCTGTTGCTATTGGATCTAGCGCTGATAGTAGTGCAAAAGTAATTGCTGCAGGTGCAGATGCCATTGCCATTGGTACATCAGCGCAAGGTAATGCTGTCGCATCAACAGCGATTGGTAAGCAAGCAGTAGCAAGTGGCGAAAACTCTATTGCATTTGGTACCTCTGCCAAAGGAGTTGGAGCCTCTGCCACAGCAATTGGTAATGGTGCCACAACGGCGAACGCTAATGCTATTGCATTGGGTACATCCGCGCAAGGGACAGGAGAATCAGCTACAGCGATTGGTAATGGGGCTCAAGCAACCGATTCACATGCTTTTGCAGCGGGTGTAGGTGCTAAAGCAACAGGTAGCTCTGCTATTGCTGTAGGTAATAGTGCGTCAGCGGCTAAAGCTAACTCAGTAGCTATAGGTACTGACACAACGGCTTCTGAAAAAGAAACTGTGGCGGTAGGTTTACGGGCTTCTGCAAATGGCTTGCGATCTGTTTCTGTTGGTATTGATACAGAATCAACAACAGCAGACGGCGTTTCTGTAGGTTACCTATCAAAATCAAAAGCGTTGGGTGCAGTGGCCATTGGTAGAAATGCAGTGGTAACAGCAGAAAAATCTACTGCTGTTGGTTATGATTTAACAGTTTCAAATTCAGCAAGTACAAACATTGGTTATACATCTACAGTGAATGCGAACCAAGCGACAAGTATTGGTGCTCGAAATTTAGTGGAATCGGGAGCACAATATGGTACTGCCCTAGGATATTTTGTTAATATATCTGGTAAAAATGCGATAGGTATTGGTTCTAGCGGAGATGTCAAAAATGTAGTAGCTTCTGCTGAAAATGCGGCTGCCATCGGTACATCTGCACAGGCGACAGCATCTAGTGCGATGGCTTTAGGTACTAATGCAAATGCTGCCTTAGCACATTCGGTAGCACTAGGTGAAGGGTCTACTACAACGGAAGCAGATGGAGCTGGAAAAACAGCGTATTTGTCTGGTGAATCTACTAACAATAGCGGTAATGGTGTGATTTCCGTTGGTAATAAACGAAATGATTCTGATAGAACAGCTACTATAACACGTCGTATTGTCAGTGTAGCGGGTGGTACTGATGATTATGATGCAGTGAACGTGAAACAGTTGAAAGCATTAGAATCCAATGAGTGGTTATTACGTACACAAAATGTGGGAGATGCTAACCCAACTGATGTGGCGCCTCAAACTGTGAATAATCAAACTAAGAAACGTGTTACTTTAAAAGCAGGCGACAATATTGCCATTTCTAATTCCAATGGTGTTGTTACGTTGAATGTAACAAATGTTGTGAAAACAGTAACTAGTGGGAATACAGCTGCTTTAACAGTAAATAATAACAATGGTGCTGTTACGATTACACCGAATGTTGCTAGTTCTGTAGGAGCAGCGAATGAGGATAACAAACTTGTTACCTCTGGCAAAGTAAAAGCAGCTCTTGATGATAAAATTGATAAAACAGCTGAGATGCACATCAAATCAGGTGAGTATACAGTAAATATTGATGGTACAGCTTCTTTGATTCAACAAAATGGTAATAACCAAGATCAAAGCACTCGCGTTACGATTAAAGATATTGCTAAAAAATCTGTAGTAGATGCATTGCAGTCCGATTATAATACTTTCAAAACAAAAGCGATTACTTTCACCGGCGATGATAATCAAGGGGTAGCTCGTACATTAGATACGACATTAACTGTAAAAGGTGGTGCAAATTACACATCTACCACACCGAATACTAATATTCGTGTAGAAAAAGATGGCACTAATGGTGCCAATGGTTTGCTTGTTAAATTGTCTGATAAATTATCTGGCATGAAAGAAATCGCTGGCACTGGTTCGCAAGATTTAGTAATCAAAAATGGTAATACTACAGTCACTGTAAAAGCTCCAGCTAATGGAGACAAAGGTACAGTGGACTTTGGTAATGCGAAAGTAGTAGCGTCTAATTTAGATGCATCCATTAAATATCGCGCTAACGATGAAGCAGCAGCCAATGCTAAATCTGTTAAATTAGCCGATGGATTTAACTTCGTAGCAAGTAAAGATGCCACGACTACTGCAGAAGGTCCAAAATCTGGCTTGGCTATCAAAGCAGAGGATAATGGCAAAGTTACATTTGGCTTAGATAAAGCGACTCGTGAAAAAGTTGACAATGCAGCGGATAAAAACTTAAGCAATTTATCTGACACTGGTAAAGATAAAGTCAAAGAATTAGCAAAAACAGCAGCACAAGATGCTGTGAAAGTTGCTAATGGTATTAATACTACTGTTGAAAAAGATACAGCAACTGCAGGTGTAACGACATACAAAGTGAATGCTAATGATACAACAGTAGCAGTTACTGGAAATGGACTTGCCATTACTGGTGGTGATTTAGGTACAGATAAAGTACGTAAATATTCCTTAGATTTATCTGCAGCTACTAAAGGTAAATTAGCTGCTGTAGGGAATTTAGCAACCAATGTGATTGGTGGAACTTCAATTGCTGCAGATGGTACTGTAACAGGTCCAACTTTCAGTATTACTAAAGCAGATGGTACTGCTGAAAATGCTGGAACTATTAAAGAGGCCATCGAAAAACTAGATGCAGCGAATAAAGGACAAAATACAAAAATCTCTGATACTGCAGAAAAAGTTACAAATTTAGCTACAGCATTAGGTGGTGGTGCTAAAGTAGAAAATGGTACTTTCACAGGTCCTACATACAACATCACAAAAGCAGATGGTACAGGTACAGAAACAGCATCTAATGTTGGTGAAGCCATTACTAAATTAGATACTCGTATTACTACAGCTAATGGTGCATTAGTGACTAAAGGCTTAGACTTCACAGGTAATGACACAACTGCTAAAGTACACCGTGATTTAGGTACTACTTTGACAATTAAAGGTGCAGAAAACTTCACTCGTGCAGCAACTGAAACAAACAATATCAAAGTTGTTAAAAATGGTGATGCTCTGGATGTGAAATTAGCAGAAAACCTTGCTAAGATGAAAGAAATCTCTGGTGATGGTACTAGTGATTTAGTGATCAAAAATGGCGATACAAAAGTAACTGTAAAAGCTCCAACTAATGGAGATAAAGGTACAGTCGACTTTGGCGATGCGAAAGTAGTAGCCTCTAACCTTGATGCGAATATCGCTTACAAAGCAAACAAGGAAACTGCTAAGAAAACAGTTAAATTGCAAGATGGATTTAACTTCACAGCTGCTACAGATACAGCAGCAGATACAGATGTACCAAAATCTGGATTAGCAATCACAACAGGTGCTAATGGTGAAGTGACATTTGGCTTAGACAAAGCGACTCGTAGCACTATTGATAACGCAGCAGATAAAGACTTAAGCAATTTAACTGATACAGGAAAAACTACAGTTAAAGAATTGGCGAAAGGCGCAGCTCAAGATGCAGTGAAAGTAGCAGATGGTATTAATACTACTGTTGAAAAAGATACAACGACTACAGGCGTAACTACATATAAAGTAAATGCTAACGATACAACTGTGGCAGTAACAGGTGATGGCCTTGCCATTACTGGTGGGGATTTAGGTACAGATAAAGTACGTAAATATTCCTTAGATTTATCTGCAGCTACTAAAGGTAAATTAGCGGCTGTAGGAAATTTAGCAACCAATGTGATTGGTGGAACTACAATTGCTGCAGATGGTACTGTAACAGGACCAACTTTCAGTATTACTAAAGCAGATGGTACAAATGAAACAGCAAATACATTAAAAGATGCTATTGATAAATTAAATACTACCAATGCTGGACAAAATACAAAAATCTCTGAAACAGCAGGAAAAGTAACAACCTTAGAAGGTAAAGTAAATGATATCGTTGATAAAGGTATGACTTTTGCTGGAGATCATGCAACCGCAGATAAAGTAACTCGTAAATTAGGAGAAACTTTAAATATCCATGGTCAAAACAATATCACTGTGAAAAAAGATGCTACTGCAGAAGATACATTAAATGTAAAACTTGCTAGTGAGTTGAAAAATATCACATCTATTACTAATGCAGATGCAGATGGCAAACCAGGCAGCAAAATTACCTTAGGAGCAAATGGTGTATCTATTGCTAATACTGCAGCAGGTGCAGATGGAGCAGCAGGAGAGACTAAAACTGTTACTATTGGTAAAGATGGCATCAATGCTGGTGGCATGAAAATCACTAATGTAGGAGAAGCTAAAGATAATGGCGATGCAGCGAATAAAAAATATGTAGATGATGCAATTTCTAATTTAGGAAATATTGTATCTGGTAATGCTACATTAAACTTTGCAGGTAATGTGACAAAAGATGCGCAAGATCAAGCAACTGAAAAAGTAGGCTTATCCTTGGCAACAGGTACATTACATGTGAATGGTGCTAATAACGAAATCACTACGACAGCAAAAGGAGATACAATTACAGTTGGATTAGCTGAAACTGTAAAAGCTCAATTAGCAAAAGTAGGCGATACAGCTTCTAACGGTCGTGATGGTAAAGATGGCGCATCTGGTGCAAAAGGCTTAACTGGCAAAGATGGCTTAAACGATAAAACGTTAACAGATAAAGTGAATGCATTACGTAACGGCGAAGCTGGATCTGTAGTGTATACAGATGAAAATGGTGCACGTTTAGTAAAAGCTAAAGATGGAGAATACTATAAAGCTGCAGATGTAGATAAAGATGGCAATGTATTGAATGGTGCAACAAAAGCTACTACTGTAGAAGCTCGTGTGGTTAACCCAGATGGTACAACAACTGGTGGCACAACTAAATTGTCCAACATTGCTGATGGTAAAGTAGCAGCTAATTCTAAAGATGCTGTGAACGGCGGTCAATTGAACACTGTTAAATCTGATTTAGCCACAGCCTTAGGTGGTGATGCTAAAGTAGAAAACGGTGTATTCACAGGCCCTACATACAACATCACAAAAGATGATGGTAGCAATACAACAGAAGCTGTGAACAATGTAGGGGATGCGATTTCTAAATTAGATGGTCGTATCAATAATGCAAACACTGCACTTGGTAATAAAGGCTTAGATTTCTATGGTAATAAAGATGCTGCTGACACAGATAAAGTACATCGCAATCTTGGTGAAGCTTTAAAAGTGAAAGGTGCAGAAAACTTCACTCGTGAGGCTAATGCTAAGAATAATATTGATGTAGTGAAAAATGCTGCAGGTGATGGTTTTGATGTGAAATTAGCAGAAAACCTTGGCAATATTCAATCTATTAGTAATGCTACTGGAGCAGGTAAACCAGGCTCTACCATTACTTTAGGCGCAGATGGTGTATCTATCGCTAATATTGCAGCAGGTGCAGACGGTGCAGCTGGTGCTACTAAAACTGTTACAATCGGTAAAGATGGCATCAATGCCGGTGGCATGAAAATCACTAATGTAACGAAAGCAGAAGCAGATGGCGATGCAGCAAACAAAAAATAT